>NZ_JASCPQ010000078.1:0-27491 GCF_029959305.1 Pseudomonas sp. PS01297 | reverse complement strand
GGCGCGCCGGCGGGCTCTTACTTAAAAAAAAAAAAACCAGCCCCCCGGGCGGCAGCTCCTACAGGACGGGTTGGTAGCCCTGGCTTACTAACCAGCTTTTGAGCGCGCGCGCTTGCTCCTGGGTCAGGCCCGCCAACACGTTTTGTGCAGGCTCAGCCTGCAAACGCCGCAGCACAGGCGCGACTTCTACCCCTTGCACATGCCAGATCCCCAGCGGTTGGTCCGGGCTGATGACCACCTCGGCTTCATCGACAAAGCCATCACGCAACACCGGCGCCCGCTCTATTCGCAGTGCGGCAAAATCTTTCTCGGCGTGGGCTATCTGGCTGTCCGGCCAATGGCGCCGTGCAGCCCAAAACGGTTGTTGCGGCCAGCGCTGTTCTTCGGCGTAGAAATCCCGGCCAATGCGCGCAAAGCGCATAAACAGCTGTTCGACCCGCTGCTGGTGAAAGCGCTGGGCCAGGGCCGCTCGTTCAGGTTTACGCAGGAGCGTGTTGATCACCGCCGGTGCCTGCAACGCCGATGACAAGGACTGGAAAATCCCGTTGCCCGACAGCGGGTCAACTGCCATCGCCGCATCCCCGACCCGAATCCAGTTTTCACCACACACTTGCGGGCTCAAGATTGCCGTGCTGCTGCGGGCATGCAGTTGCACACCGTGTTGCCCTGAATCGGGAAAAAATGCTCGGGCCAGCGGCGAGGCCATTCGCTGCTGCTGGCAGTACTCCAGCAATTGCGCCTTGCCCGGCAGTTCGGCACTGGCCACGTCCACGGTCCATTGCCAATAACACTGGCCGTCCGCCCGGCGTGCCATCCATGCCCAGCCCTGCGCCAGGCTTTCAACGGCACTGGCGGTGTGGCCCGGCGTCGCTTGCCAGCGATTAAGCAAACTCACCGTCTCCGGGCCTCGCAGGCCTTTGCTGGCGGCAGGCGCCTGACGTCCTCGGGCTTCCACCAGAAAATCTGCCTGCAGCGGCTCGCGCCCTTCGAGGCTGATGCTGTGGCCGGTGGTTGATGACGCCACTGTCAACACACGGGCCTCGATCACGTTGACCCCGGCCAGACGCAGGTCTTCACGCAGCCCGCGATCAAAACACGGCCGATCCAGCAACCACTCGATGTTTTGTGCGTGCTGCTGGCCGTTCCACGCCACTTGCCGCTGTGAAGGCAATACCGCGTCGGCCACTGCCCGCTGTAAACCCGCTGCACGTAAAGCTTCCAGCACTCGCTGGGAAATGCCTTCCAGCGCGGCAAACCGGCGCCACTCGCTGACCAGCGTCACCGGGTAGCCCAATCGCCGCAAACCCATGGCCACCGCCGCACCCGCGGGGCCTGCACCCAACACCACAATCGCGCTCATCAGCACACCCGCCGCTCAGGCCCGTGATAGTGGGCATTGGTTTTGAGCCACTCCAGCAATTGCGCATTGGTTGCCTGCGGCTGTGCAAGCAGATGGCTGGCAAGATGACCGCTCAAGGCCGCGCAACCGAGGCTTGCCCCCGATTGCCCGGCAGTGTTTGAACGTACGCAGGCGGCAAAATCCGCCTGTGCGGTATTCAGCCACGACCATTGGTCTTGCGTGCAGCGGGCATCGCCGGTCACTCGCAGCACCTGCGGGTAATTGGCCGGGTACACGCCCTCGCCCTGCGCCGGGCTTGAGGCACACAGCAACACCCCGCGTGCCACCGCCAATTCACAGGCCTCGCGCAACAGGCTGCGATCCTGGCGCAAGCCAAGACTCAAGTTGATCAGCCGCACGTTTTGCGTCAGCAGCCAGTCAATCGCCGCCGCAATCTGCAAGGTGCTGGTGACCCCGCGCTCATCGAACACTTGCGCCACGCAAAACACGGCCTCTGGTGCCCGCTGGGCGATGGCCTGAATGACCGCAGTGCCGTGCCCCAAGGGATCGTCCTGCAACTCGCTGTGCAACAGTTGCCCATCGAGCAGGGCAAACCTGCGCCCTGCCACCACCTGCGGCTGTTGCGCGGGGGCATGGCCGCTGTCAACCACGCCAATTCTGAGTTCAGGCTTCATGCAGCACCTTGTTTGCTGTCAGTTGGCCGGCCTGCAAATGCAAACACAGGTCGGCGTTGGCCAGGGTTGAAGGCCGGTGGCTGATCAGTATTCGCGTACGCCGCGCAAACAGGCGGTCGATGGCCTCAATCACTTCGCGTTCAGTGGCCTCATCGACGGCCGAGGTGGCTTCGTCCAGCACCAGAATCAACGGGTCTTGCAACAACGCCCGGGCAATTGCGATCCGTTGCTTTTGCCCGCCCGACAACTGCTGACCACGCTCGCCCAACGGGCTGTCGAGGCCTTCGGGCAACTCGGCAATCAAGCCGTCGAGTTGCGCCAGCCTGGCAACTGCGGCGACCGCTTCACGGCTGGCCCCTGGCACCGCGTAAGCCAGGTTATCGGCCAGACTGCCGCGAAACAGCACGATGTCCTGGCTGACCACTGCAATCCGGCGGCGCAGTTCCAGCAAGTCCAGTTCGCGCAGGTCTACGCCGCCCAACAACACCCGACCGGACTGTGGGTCGTGGTGGCGTTGCAGCAGGTCAACCAGGGTCGACTTGCCAACCCCGGAGCCGCCGCTGAGGGCGACTTTGCTGCCGTACGGGATATGCGCATTAATGCCGTTCAGGGTGCTGGGGCGGCCCGGATGGCTAAAGTGCACGGCCTCGAAACGTAGGTCGCCCTCGTCTGGAAGCGGTTTGGGGTTCGAAGGGCTCACAACGGCGGGCTGTTCGCCGCGTAATTCCATGACCCGGCCGAGGCTGACGGTCATCCGTTGAATCGCCACGTACAGCCCGAGCAGGCTTTGCACCGGCCCTATGGCCATGCCCAGATACGTTGAAAACGCGATCAGCGCACCGAGTTGCCAGGTGCCCTGCACGACCCAATAGCCGCCGATCAAAAACACGCAGGCCCGTGACAGCGAGGTCAAGGTGCTCGGCACCGCCTGGGTAAAAAACTCGGTGACTTGCAGGCGCAGCAACTGGCTCATATAGCCTTGGCCCAGGGTTTCCAGGCGCTTGGCTTCACGCTGCTGCTGACCGGCCGACTGGATAAACTTCATCACCGGCAGCGTCTCGACCATAAACGATGAGACATCAGCCGAGCGCTCGCGCAATTGCCGAACATCACGCTCCACTTTGCGCCGCATCCAGCGCAGCCAGAGCACATCAAGCGGGATCAGGATCAAGGCCAGCAGCGACAACTGCCATGACAAAGCCAATAACATGCCCAAGGCCACCAGCAAGCCAATGATGCTGGACACGGCCGAAAACAGTGAATCCACGGCAAAGCGCTGAATTTCGGCGACATCGCCGTCGATCCGCGACATCAGGTCACCAATACGTCGCTGGCCGTAGAACCCCGGCGACAGGGTTTGCAGGTGCTGGTACAGGTCATCACGCAGGGCAAACAGAATCCGCCCGGACAGCCGGGTGTGCAGGTAACGATTCACGCCGGAGAGCGCCGTGCCCAATAGCCCGGCAACGATCATCAGCCCGGCCACCGTCGCCAGCACCGGGAAATTGCGCGCCAGCAAGCCGTCATCAATCAGTTGTTTGGTCAGCCACGGCTGCACCAGCACCAGCAATGAGGCACACACCGACAAGCCCAGCAGCCCGGCAATCGCCAAGCGGTGCGGGCGAACAAAGCCGTACAGCCAGTGCAATGCCTGATGCAACGCTTGCGGGTTGGAGCTGTCGATCAGCCCGACGATCAGGCGCCGCATCACACGCGCAACTGTTTGAGTTTGCGGTACAGCGTGGCCCGGCTGATGCCCAGCGCTTCTGCGGCCGCAGACACATTGCCCTGGTGGTTATCCAGGGATTGGCGAATCAGTTCCAGTTCGTTTTCGCGAATACTGCCCGCCGGTGGGCGCTCGCTGGCGCTCAGGTCATCGAGCAGACTGTCAGGCAGATGCTCAAGGGTCAGCTCTGACTCGTCAGGCTCGCGCATGGCCAGCAGCGTGCGCAGGACCATTTCCAGTTGGCGGATGTTGCCCGGCCAGTGATAACCGTCGAGCAAGGCTTGCAAGTCGGGGTGCAGAGTCACGTGCGGGGCCTGCAACTTGCCCAGCAAGCGGGCGATCAAGGCGCCGAAATCTTCGCGCTCGCGCAGGGCCGGGAGCATCACGCTGATGCCATTGACCCGGTAGAACAGGTCTTCGCGAAAGTGCTGCTCGTGGACCAGTTGTTTAAGGTCACGGTGGGTGGCGCAGATCAGCGCGACGTCGATGTCTTGTTCTTCGCCAGCGCCCAAAGGGGCGACCTTGCGGTCTTGCAGCACCCGTAACAGGCGCGCTTGCAGGGCCAGTGGCATGTCGCCGATTTCATCCAGAAACAAGGTGCCGCCGTGGGCCTGTTGCAGGCGGCCGATCATGCCGCCACGGCGCGAGCCGGTGAAAGCCCCTTCGCGATAGCCAAACAGTTCGGACTCAATCAGGCCTTCAGGGATTGCCGCGCAATTGACCGCAACAAACGGCTTGGCGCTGCGGCTACCGGCCATGTGCAAGGCGCGGGCGACCACCTCTTTGCCGGTGCCGGTTTCTCCCAGCAGCAATACCGGCAGCTCATTGGCCAGGCCCTGGCGCGCCATACGCAAGGCACGGGCGTAACGAGCGTTGTTACCGGCCAGCGCCTCCAGATCAGGCGCGGGCGGCGTGGTTTTCGGCGCCGTGCGTGGCGCCGTCAACACATTCGGCGAACGTTGTGGCGCACGCAGGGTTTTGTAGAAGAATTCGCCCTGGGCGGTTTGCAGGCTGCCCAGGGCGCCTTGTTGCAGACGAGCCAGCAGTTGCAGGCCATCGAGCCCGAGGAACGCTTCGCAACGTTGCCCTACCAGCACCGAGCGTTCAGTGCGCAACAATTGGCAGGCCTGGCCACTGGCCGCGAGGATCTGCCCGCTCAGGCTGACCGCCAACAAACCTTGCCACGGGGACTCCAGGTACTGGCGGCGGCTGTGGAAGGCCAGCACGATGTGCTCCGAATAGCTGGTATTGAACACCCGGCTTTCAATTTGGCTGACAGCCATGCCCAGTAACGCCGTGCTGTCGTGCACGCGACCAAGCGGCCCTTCGCGGGTCAGGTCGAGCACGCCGAGGATGTCGCCTTGCGGGCAATGAATCGGCACTGAGGTGCAGGAGAAACGGCTCAGCCGATCCAGATAGTGCTCGCCACAATCGATCAACATGGGTCGGCCTTCGACCAGCGTGGTGCCCAGCGCGTTGGTGCCGCGTGCGGCTTCGCTCCAGCAGGCGCCGAGGGTAATGTCCGGCACCCCGCTGCCTTTGAGGCGGTCGGCGCGGCCCTCCACGGCCAGAATAGTGGCGTCGGCGTTGGCCAGAATGATCAAGCCGTCCTTGCCCTGACGCTGGTTCAAGTAATCAATGGCCGGCATGGCCGCGTCGATCAGTAACTGGTTGTTGGCCAGTAACAGGTCAAGGCTCGCGGTGGTTTGCAGGCTCAGTTCATGCTGGCCACTCACGGGCACACCGTGGTTGAGGCTGCGACGCCATGAGGCGTCGATTTCGGCACGCAATACGCCACTGGGCACCAGACCTTCGAGGTGCAGTTTTTCCCTGGCCAGGCGAACTTCGTGAAGGGGCTTGGGCTGAAGTGTTTTTGTAAGAGTCATCAGGCGCTCCACAGCAGTGAGCTTTGCGATTTTTATTTTAGATCTGCGCACTGTTACCAATCTTTACGTTAACGTAAGGGGAATGGCAAGATTTGAAATCCAGTAAAGGACGATCACGGTATGCACCACATCTCCCCTTCCTTGCAAGACACCGCTGCGCCTGAAGGCGTTTGCTATGGCTGTGGCAGCAATAATCCCCATGGCCTGCACATCAAGAGCTACTGGCATGAAGACGGTGTTCACGTTGTCGCAGAGCATTTGCCGGATGCGCGTTATTGCGGCTGGCCTGACCTGGTGTACGGCGGGTTGATTGCGATGCTGGTGGATTGCCACTCGAACTGGACGGTGATGGCGTATCACTACCGTGCGGAAGATCGCCAGCCAGAGAGCTTGCCGAGGATCAACTGCGTCACCGGCAACCTGGGCATCAAGTTCATCAAACCCACCCCGATGGGCGTCCCGCTAACGCTGCGTGCCTGGGTTGAGGGGGATGTCGGACGCAAGAGCCGGGTGATCTGCGAGGTGTATGCCGGGGACGTGCTGACGGCGGTCGGGGACTCAGTGTTTGTGCGGGTCGATGCCGGGAAGTTGGCGGATGCAGCCCATGATCGCAGTTAATATTCAACCTTAGATTTATCTCCTATCTATCTGATTTATATAAAACTCTGTAGGAGCGAGCTTGCCTCGCGATCTTTTAAAAGATCAAAAGATCGCGAGACAAGCTCGCCCCTACAGATCGTATGTTCATGAATAATTATTCATGTTCATGGTTGACGCATCGGGTGACCAATGGTCAGATGCGCGCCTGTTTCAGGTGTCCTTGGCCATCGCGCCCAGGGTGAAACGGGAAGCCGGTACGCCTTTTCAGGTCAATCCGGCGCTGCCCCCGCAACGGTATGCGAGCGAAACATTCAAGTAGCCACTGTGCTTTGGCATGGGAAGGCGAATGTTTCATAACCCTCGTGAGCCCGGAGACCGGCCTGATCCAACATATGGCACTCCGCGGTGGGCGGATGCAGGCCTTGGCGCGCGCATAGTCCCTCCCTGCCCGTCATTTTTCTGCGTGAGCTCCCTGAGTGCCCGTTTTGGTTCAACCCGACGGCGCCTCCATGACCCCTGCAACCCGACTGCCCGCTGCTACCCCTTTTGTCTGGCCCGACCGTGAGGCTGCGTTTTATGCCGAGCATCTGGCCGCCTCCAATTATGTGGAGCGCGTGGGCGGACGCTTGCTCGAGCTGCTCGGCCCGCAACAGCAATTGCTCGATATTGGCGCCGGCTCGGGGATTCTCGGTCGCCATTTGCTGATGCCTTGTGGGCAGTGGACGGTGGTTGAACCCAACGCCTTCATGCGTAGCAGCATTGAGCAACTGGCAGCCCAGGCACCGAGTGTTGAACTGAACCTGCACAACGGCCTTTGGCAGGACTTGCCGAGTTTGCCGATCACCCCGACCGCAACCGTGTTGTGCGCGAATATCCCGGTGGCAGACGGCCAGGCCCTGGCGTTTGTTCAGCAGGTTCGCCCGCTGGCCACGCGCACCCTGGTCTGGAACCTGCCCGCGCAGGAAGGCCCGCGCACGTATTGCCTGTCCGGCTTCTTGCCGCCGCAACTGCACCGCAGTGACATGACCCCCGGCTACCAACTGACGCTGGCCGAGCTGCCGGATCGCTGGCAACCCGACCAGATCCACTTCACCGACTGGGCCTTTAGCACGCTGTTTGCCTCACCGGATGCGGCCTTGATGCACTTTATGGAAAAACTCGGTGCCCTGGATGGTGCGGCGCAAGGGCTGCTTGAACGCCACCTGCAAGACCACCTGCAAAAAGTGCCTGGGGGTTGGCTTGCCAGTGCCCCGAAACGGGCGGCCAGCTTGATCTGGCACGCGTAAATAACTCCTATAAAAATGCCTTCGGACTTCTCCATGCTCAACCTGTGCAACGCCCCCCTGCGCCATTCGTTCAGCGCAGCCGTGCCGCTTTGGCTCGGTGTCAGCCTTGCGGCCTTTGCCGCAGAAAACCCCTCGGTCCTGCACATGGACTCAACCTTGGTCAGCGCACCGCGCGCCGGTGAGTCGCTCAAGGATGTCACCAGCACCGTGCAGGTGATCGACAGTGATCAGATTGAGCGCTCCTCGGCACGCAACCTCACCGATTTGCTGGCCGAGAACGCCGTGGGCTTTTTCAGTGAATGGACGCCGGGCCAGACCTCGATCAACATCCGTGGCGGCAACACTGATGGCCAAGGCCGCGATTACCGTAGCCAGGTCACGGTATTGGTCAACGGCCGCCGCGCAGGTACGGCGAATATTTCCAAGCTGTCCCCGGCGCAGGTAGCGCGCATTGAAGTGATTCGCGGCCCGGCCTCGGTCATTTACGGCAGCCAGGCGATTGGCGGGGTGATCAATATCATCACCCGCAATGGCCGCAACACCCAAGGCGGTGGCGCAACCTTGCAGGGCGGTTCGTGGGGGCTGGCACAGGGCAGCGTGTACCAAAGCGGCAATTCAGGCCCGCTGGATTACTACCTGGGCCTGGATAACGGTCGACGCAATGACTACCACAGCGCCGACGGCACCCAGAAAAACACCTCGTGGAAACGCCGCGGCGGCCTTTTGGCACTGGGGTACGAGCTGTCAGAAGACCAGCGCCTCGACCTGACCGTGCGCTCAGACGGCATCTATGACGCGGGTTTTCGCGGTTCGCAGTGGAACTACGGCAACTACGACAATCGCTACAACCAGTCGGTAGAGCTCGACTGGGTCGCCAAACCCACCGAGTGGCTGAACTGGTCTTCGCAGGCTTATGCCTTCCGAGACATTGACGATCTGCACTGGGGTTCGCCGGTGCTGGGCAATGGCAGCCCGGGGTTCAGCAAGGACCACATCGAGCGTCGTCTTGAGGCTTACGGTATCAAGCTGACGCCGCAGTTTTTACTGACGCCAAGCACTGATCTGTTGGTGGGCCTGGACCTGGAAAAGAGCAAGCTGCGCAACGATCGCTTCCGTATTGCCGTCAACGGTTCTACCAGCAGTCAGGTGGCGCCTTATGACATCAACTCCGATGACCTGAGCGCGGCGCTGTACGCCGAAGTCGTGCAGCGGATGATGGACGACCGCCTGACCCTGCGCGCGGGTGCGCGCTACAGCTATGGCCAGTCGAGCACGGTCAAGACCGACTACATGCCGCTGCTGGACGAGAAAACCCGAGACTTCGACAAAGTCACCTACAGCCTCGGCGCCGCCTACGAGGCCATGCCGGGGGTCAAGCTGCGGGCTGGCGTATCGACCGGGTTCCGTGCGCCGCTGGCAGGCGAGCTGGCAGCAGACTTCACTACCATCAGCGGCACGCAGACGCTGGGCAACGCCAACCTCAAGCCCGAAACCAGTCTGCAATTCGAAACCGGCGTAACCCTGACCAATGCCAACCAGTTCTTTGACCTGGCGTTGTTCCAGAACCGCATTCAGGACCGCATCACCACGCAGCCGGTGACCAAGAGCATCAGCCAGTACGTCAATGGCGACGGCGACGCGGTGATCCGGGGCCTTGAAGCGCAATGGCAATACGATCTGGCCAGCGCCCTGGCCCTCGGTGACGAGCGCATCCTGCGGTTCAACACCAATGCGGTGTGGAACTTCGACATGGACGACAAAGGCGCAGCGTCCACCTTGACCGGCCCGTACCGCGACAAGATCCAGCGCATGTATCAATACCAGGCCAGCCTGGCGCTGACCTATGGCCGCGAACGTGACTGGGATGTCGGGGTTAATGGCATTTTGCGCGGCCCGGTGTACTACCGCACCGAAGAAAAACTGCTCAACCCGGACACCAACTACGTGTACCGCAAGGCACCGTTCTGGGTCTTCAACCTGCGTGGCAATTACCACCTGAGCGAGCAATTGAGCCTGTTTGGCGGGGTCAATAACCTGTTCGATATCGAGCGCAGCACGTTGTTTATCGCCACTGGCAACGATTCCCCATTGGCCGACCCACGGGCCTCCAACGGCGGTTTGGGCAACAGTAATCCGGGGCGTGAGCTGTACCTCGGCGCGCATTACCGGTTCTAAGCCGTATGCGCTGGCTTGTGCTGCTGTGTCTGCTGGTAAGCCTTGTATCCAGGGCCAATGACGGCTTCCCCAGGACTGTGGTCGATGCCCTGGGTCGCGAGGTCACGCTGACGCACCCGCCCAAACGGATCGTCGCCATCTTCGCCAGTAACGTCGAGATGCTGGCGGCGATCGGCGCCGGGGATGCCATTGTTGGCGTCGAGGCGTTTACCCGTTACCCCGCCGACATTGCCGAACGGGCCAAAGTTGGCGGGCGTCTAGGGTTTTCTGTGGAGGCCATCGCCCGCCTGCAAGCTGATCTGGTGGTCATGACCCCGGCCCGGCAAGCGGCAACCCTGGTGGAGCCGCTGCAACGCATCGGCATACCGGCGCTAGTGCTCAACCACCGCGATCTGGAGGCCGTGCTGGCCAATATCCGCCTCCTGGGCCAGGCCACCGGCCATGAGTTGGGCGCCGAGCAACTGATTGAACGCCTGCAGGCGCGACTGGATGCCGTGCAAGCGCGCTTGGCCGGGCAGCCTGCAGTGCCGGTGTATCTGGAGACCGGCAGCAATGATCGCGGCCAGTACCTGACCTTGCGCGGGCACAATTACACCAGTGATATTTTGCGCTTGGCTGGCGGCACTAACCCGTTGGTTAACAGCCGCCTGAGCCAGGTGGGCGGCGAGTCGGTGTTTCAGGCCAACCCAACGCGCATTATCGTCGCGGGCAGCCCGCAACAGGCGGCCAGCCTGGCTCAACGGCCGGGATGGCAAAGCATTCCGGCCGTCGCAGCAGGCCGTGTCGACAACATCCCCAGCGCCTTGTTGTTAATACCCGGCCCGCGTGTGGTCGAAGGCGTCGAGCAGTTAGCCGCGCTGCTGCACCCTGAACTGTTCCCGCCCCTTGCCGAGACCTCGCCATGAGCGCCGCCAACAGACGCTATCGCCTGCTGTGCCTGACCCCCTTGCCAGCGATTTTTATCGGCCTGTGGCTTGGCGCCGAACTGGCGCACTGGAGTGACTGGTGGGCGCTGTGGCGAGGCGATGAAACCCCGTTTGCGCAACTGCTGATGACCTGGCGCCTGCCCAGGGTACTGGCGGCCTTTTGCGTGGGCGCTTGCCTGGGTTTGGCCGGGGTGATCTTTCAGGGGGTGTTCCGTAATCCGCTGGCCGAGCCGTACTTGCTGGGCAGCGCGCCCGGTGCGGCGGTCGGCGCAGCCATCGCGTTGTTGGTGCCCTTGCCCATGGCGATGTCGTTAAGTTTGCCGCTGCTGGCCTTCGCTGGTGCCTGGGGCGCGACGTTATTGGTGCTGCTGATCACTCGCCTGACCCGCATCAACGACACCAGCGGCTTGCTGCTGGCCGGGATTGCCGTGGCGGCGCTGCTCGGGGCTTTGCGCAGCCTGCTGTTGCTCGCTTTGTCCGATGAAACGGTGAATTTGCAGGTGGTGTTGAGCTGGACGCTGGGCGGGATTCACACCCCGGACTTCCCCGCACTGGGTTTGCTGGCCTTGCTGACCGGGCTGGCCTTGATTTGCGCACAGCGCCTGGCCCACGGCCTGGACCTGCTGGGCCTGGGCGATCATGTGGCCTACAGCATGGGCTTGCGCCCGCAGCGTTTTATCAATCTGTCGCTGTTATTGGCCGCAGCCATTACCGCATTGGCGGTGTCTTGGGGCGGGCTGGTGGGGTTTGTCGGGCTGGTGGCTCCCCATGCGGTGCGCTGGCTGATTGGTCCCACCCACAAACGCTTGATAGTCGCCAGCGCGCTCACTAGCGGCGCCTTGCTGGCGTTGCTCGACGGCTTGGCGCGCAGTGTCTTGCCGCCTGCCGAAATCCCCTTGGGGTTGCTGACCGCCTTGTTGGGGGCACCATTTTTTCTGCTGCTGTTAACCCGTGCGAGGCCCGCAGCATGAAGGTGAACCCGGTTTTACAGGCACACGGCTTGAGCGTGCACCACGCTGGCAAAGCCGTGCTGCACGATTTTGATCTCGACTTGATGCCCGGCGAACTGCTGGTCCTGGTGGGGCCCAATGGTTCGGGCAAAAGCAGCGCATTGCGGGCGCTGGCCGGCGTGCAGGCGCTGAGTGCCGGGCACGTGCAGTTGCAGCAGCGGGCGTTTCAGCACTGGCCCGCGCCACAGCGTGCGCAAACGTTGGCGTATCTGCCGCAAGACTTTCGCAGCCAGTGGGATTTGCAGGTCCAGGAACTGCTTGAGTTGGGTGCCCGGCGCAATGCCGCCCGTGTCGGGCAGCCGGTGTCGGCGCAATTGATTGAGTCGCTGGATATCGGCCACTTGCTGCAACGGCGACTGTCGCAGTTGTCGGGCGGCGAGCGTGCCAGGGCGGGCATAGGCTGGGCGCTGGCGGCGGATTCACCGATTTTGCTCGCCGATGAACCGACCGCGGCGCTGGACATAACCCATCAGCTCAACCTGCTGAGCTACCTGCGCAGCCGCTTGGCGCACTGCGCGCAATTGCTGGTGCTGCACGATCTGGGTTTAGCCATGCGCTTTGCCGACCGTATTGCGGTGTTGGCCGACGGGCGTTTATTGGGGCATGGCAGCCCGCAGAAGGTGCGGGAAGCGGGCTGGCTGGAGCAGGCCTTCGGCCTGGAGCTCGCCTGGCATGACAGCGCTCATGGGTTGTACCCGATTCCGCTGGGGTGAGCCTTCCTATGCGGCAGTTCAATCTGTAGGAGCGAGCTTGCCTCGCGATCTTTTAAAAGATCAAAAGATCGCGAGACAAGCTCGCTCCTACAGCATGTCGTTGATCAAGTTGAACACGGTCTGTTTGACCGCGCTGTTCAGGTCTATCCAGGCCAGGCCGGTGCTGGCTTTGTAGCTGCCCAGTTCCAGGGGCCGGGAGAGCACGTTGGCGGGCAATGCGCGGCCTGCGTTGGCCGGCAGCAAGCCAATACCCAGCCCGGCTGAAACCAGCGCCAGCATGGTGGTGAATTCGCCCAGCTCGGAACCGATCTGCAATTGAACGCCCTGATTGCGCAGGGCTTGCATCAGTTCGTCGTAGAAACCCGGTGCGTAGCGTCTGGCGAGGATAAACACCGGGACGTTGGCCAGCGCTGTCACGGGGACGCTGGCACAGGCTGCCAGCGGATGATCGCTCGGCAACGCGACCACGAAGGACTCTTGCAATACCACGCGGGTATGAATGCCAGGGATCACCGCCGGTAAACGCATCAGCCCGAAATCCAGCTGGCCATTGTGCAAGGCACTGGCCTGATCCGGGCCGGGCATGTCCTTGAGTTCCAGTTCGATCCGCGGGAAGCGCGCATGCAAGGTGCGGATCAGGGTCGGCAAGAGTTCCGGTAGCACCGATGAGACAAAACCAAAGCGCACCCGGCCAATCTCCCCTCGCCCGCTGGCTTTGGCGACGTCGCTGGCGTGGGCGGCTTGCTGCAGGGTGGCGCGCGCTTCGGGCAAGAAGATCGCGCCCACCTCGGTGAGCATCACCGAATGCCGATTGCGTTCAAACAGGCGCACGCCCAGCTCTTCTTCAAGCACCTTGATCTGCATGCTCAAGGCCGGTTGCACGATGGACAAACGGTGTGCGGCCCGCCCGAAATGCAGCTCTTCGGCCAGGGTAACAAAGGATCGCAGGTGCTTGATTTCCACTCTCAAACTCCAAACAGAAGGCACGCTGACACGCGGTTATCAGTATTTCTGATCACGAGATCATCAATGACGATTGGACGCACTGCAAGGCCTGGGGTGAACTGGCTAAAACAAGATCATCTCTGTCACCCATAAAGCCTGCATCGACAGAGATAACACACAGGTGGAATACAGCATGTCATTCAATTTCAGCAGCTTTCGACTGGATGGCCGTCGTGCCTTGATCACTGGCTCTGGCAAAGGCATCGGCCTTGAGCTGGCACGCGGTCTGGGGGCTGCGGGCGCTACGGTGGTCATCAATGATCGCAATATCGAAAAAGCCCGCGCTGTTTCCAGTCAATTACGCGATGAGGGGCTCAAGGCCGAGTTCGCGGTGTTTGATGTGACCCAACGCGAGCAACTGCTCGAAGCCATCAACGCCTTTGAAGCCGACACCGGAGCCATTGATATTTTGGTCAACAACGCGGGCATTCAGCGCCGTGCACCGCTGGAAACCTACGACGCCAACGACTGGCACGATCTGATGCGGGTCAATCTGGACGGTGTGTTCTATGTCTCGCAAGCGGTTGCGCGGCACATGATTGGCCGTGGGCGCGGCAAGATCATCAATATCTGCTCGGTACAGAGCGAGCTGGCACGCCCGACCATTGCGCCTTACGCCGCCTCCAAGGGCGCAGTGAAAATGCTCACCAAGGGCATGTGCGCCGAATGGGCACGCCACGGTATTCAGGCCAATGGCCTGGCGCCGGGCTACTTTGCCACCGAGATGAACCGCGCGCTGGTGGACAACCAGGAGTTCTCAGAATGGCTGTGCAAACGCACCCCCGCCGGGCGTTGGGGCCGCGTCGAAGAACTGTGCGGCGCTGCCGTGTTCCTGGCCTCCCCGGCTTCGGATTTCGTTAACGGTCAAACGCTGTTTGTCGATGGAGGCCTGACCAGCGTCGTTTAAACCTGCATCTAAAAAAACAATAACAGGGGGAACCCCATGAGCACTCTCAAAGAACCCGCACTGCCGCTGACAGGTACTCGTGAGCAAACGGTCAAGGCCAAGGGCTTTGCGCCCAAACGCTGGCTGTACCTGATCCCGATCATTTTCATCACTTACAGCCTCGCCTATCTGGACCGGGCTAACTACGGTTTTGCCAGTGCTGCCGGGATCGAGCATGACCTGGGCATTACCAAAGGCATGTCCTCGCTGATCGGCGCGCTGTTTTTTCTCGGGTACTTTTTCTTCCAGGTGCCGGGGGCGATTTACGCGCAGAAATACAGCGTGCGCAAACTGGTGTTCTGGAGCCTGATTCTGTGGGGCTTTTGCGCCATGGCCACGGGGCTGGTGACCAACATCCCGATGCTGATGTTCATTCGGGTGTCGCTGGGCATCGTCGAAGCGGCCGTGATGCCCGCCATGCTGATTTTTATCAGCAACTGGTTCACCCGCAAGGAGCGCTCACGGGCCAACACCTTTCTGGTGCTGGGCAACCCGGTCACGGTGCTGTGGATGTCGGTGGTGTCGGGCTACCTGATTCAGGCCTGGGGCTGGCGCGAAATGTTTGTCATTGAAGGTGCCCCGGCCGTGCTCTGGGCCTTTGTCTGGTGGCGCATGGCGCGTGACAAGCCCGAGCAGGTCAACTGGCTGACGCAACAGGAAAAAGCCCAGCTGGCCGCCACCCTGGCCGACGAACAAAAAGGCATGCCGCAAGTACGCAATTACCGCCAGGCCTTCACCAGCCCGGTGGTGATTCAGTTGTGCTGTGTTCATGCGCTGTGGAGCATCGGCGTTTACGGTTTCATCATGTGGCTTCCGAGCATCATCAAGCAGGCAGCCGCAGCTGACATCGTCACCGTCGGCTGGCTGAGCGCGGTGCCCTACGTGGCCGCTGTCGCCGCCATGTTGGCGGTGTCCTGGGCCTCGGACAAATCCCAGCAACGCAAACACTTCGTCTGGCCGTTGCTGGCACTCGGTGCGCTGGCGTTCCTCGGTTCTTATCTGCTGGGTTCTGAGCATTTCTGGCTGTCGTTCGCGCTGTTGACGATGGCCGGTGCCGCGCTGTACGCACCTTACGGGCCCTTTTTTGCGCTGATCCCGGAGATCCTTCCGGCCAACGTCTTCGGCGGTGCCATTGGCCTGATCAATGCGTGCGGCGCTTTGGGCGCTTTTGTTGGCTCATGGATCGTCGGCTACCTGATTGGCCTGACCGGCAACCCCGGTGCGGCTTACATCTTCATGTTCGCCGGGGTGCTGTCGTCAGCGATCTTGATGGCGTGGGTCAAAGTGCGTCGCTGATCGCCTGCACGCGCAGTTTTAATTGCGAACAGTTCTCACACGGGTGACAGGCACGGATCGAATGTTATAAGGTAACGCAACTTATGCCATTCACCTGCCTGTGATCTCTTCAATGCCAAACGCAATTCAAGCCCCGCCTTCAGGCCAACGCCTGCTCTCCATCGACGCCCTTCGGGGCCTGGTGATCATCTTCATGCTGCTGGACCACGTGCGCGAAACGTTCTTTTTGCACCGCCAGGTGGCCGACCCGATGAACATTGATGTCACGGATCCCGCCTTGTTTTTTAGCCGGACCCTGGCCCACTTGTGCGCCCCGGTTTTTGTCTTGCTGACCGGTTTGTCGGCGTTTCTGTACGGTGAAAAATATCAGGGCACCCGCGACGTCTCGGCTTTTCTGTTCAAGCGCGGGCTGTTTCTGGTGGTCCTGGAATTCACCCTGGTGAACTTCGCCTGGACCTTCCAGTTCCCGCCAAGCGTGATTTACATGCAGGTCATTTGGGCCATCGGCGTGAGCATGATTGCCCTGGCCGCGCTGGTCTGGTTGCCGCGCCCGCTGCTTCTGCTGCTCGCCGTGGTGATCATTGCCGGGCATAACCTGCTCGACAACGTGCACTTTGCCGCTGGTTCTGCGATGCATGTGCCTTGGGCGATTTTGCATGATCGCGGCTGGATCGAGTTTTCGGACAACCTGCGTTTGCGCACATCGTATCCGGTGCTCCCGTGGATCGGGGTCATCGCGCTGGGCTACTGCCTGGGACCGTGGTTTGCACGTTCTGCTTCGGCAGCCTTGCGTCAGCGTTTTCTGCTGCTTGCGGGCACCGGCGCGCTGCTCGGCTTTGTCGCCCTGCGTTTGCTCAATGGTTATGGCGAAGCGCAATGGGTGGGCTACAGCAACGTAACGCAAACCCTGATGAGCTTTTTCAACATCACCAAATACCCGCCTTCGCTGCTGTTTCTCACCTTGACCCTGGGCATCGGCCTGCTGCTGTTGCTCGGCTTTGAACGCGCCGGCCAGCAACGCTGGATCCGCACCCTGGCGGTGTTTGGCGCCGCGCCGATGTTCTTCTACCTGCTGCACCTGTACGTGCTCAAAGTGCTGTACCTGGTCTGCGTGGGCCTGTTTGGTTTGAATCAGGGCGATTACTTCGGTTTCGACGGCATCGGCGCCGTGTGGCTGACGGCTATTTTGCTGGCCGCGGGGTTGTACCTGCCGGTGCGCTGGTTTGCCGGGCTCAAGGCCCGTCGCCGAGATGTTTCATGGCTGAAATACTTCTAATGCGGACAGCGCGGCGTGTTGCTCTAACATGCCGCGCATCCCGCGTTTGGGACCCAGACTCTATGGATAACCAGATATGCGTATTTCATCCCTGACCGTGCTGTTGACCACTTCCCTGCTTGCCCCTGCTGCCATGGCTGAGACCCATGAAGTCAAAATGCTCACTCGCAGCCCGACCGCTGGCATGGTCTACGACCCGGATTACCTGCAGATTGCGCCCGGTGATACGGTCAAGTTCGTGGCGGCGCAAAGCGGCCATAACGCAGCGACCTTGCCGGCCATTTGGCCAGAAGGCGTTCCGACTTTTGTGGGCAAGATTGATCAGGAAATCGAACAGACCTTCAAGGTGCCAGGCCTCTATGGCATTCAGTGCACGCCGCATCTGGCCATGGGCATGGTGATGCTGATTCAAGTGGGCGAACCACCGGCCGAGGCGCCAGCCCTGCCCGCTTCACTGCCCAAGCGCGCGCTCGACCGCATGAATGCCGCCCTCGCCCGACAGGCTGCGCCATGACCGCCATACGTACCCGCTCAGCCATTCTGCTGGCCCTCGCCAGCCCCGCAAGCATGGCCGATTCGGCCCAGTCTCAGGCTAATGGCTTTATTGAAGACAGCACTTGGGCGGTGCTTAATCGCAGTGTCTACGACCGCCGCGACTACCAGCACGGCAGCAGCAACAGCAGCGCACGCAATGCCTACAAAACCAGGTCTGAACGCAACGATTACGCCGAGGAATGGGCGTACGGCCTGATGGGCACGTTGCAGTCAGGTTTCACCCAGGGGCTGATCGGTGTCGGCGTCGATGCCCACGCCTACCTCGGGGTCAAACTGGACAGTGGCGGTGGTCGTGCGGGCAAGGCCCGATTGCTGGGGCTGGATAACGAGGGCTACCCCAAGGACGACTACGCCCGGGGCGGCGCCGCGATCAAGCTGCGCATGTCGAACACTGTGCTGTCGTACGGAGAGCAGCGGGTCAAGACCCCGGTATTCAGCTCATCCGACAGCCGCCTGCTGCCCGAGACCGCCACCGGGCTGTTTGTCACCAGCAACGAGTTCAATGCCCTGAAAATGGTCGGTGGGCACTTCACCGGCAGTACCGATCGCAACGCCAGCAGCCATAACCAGGAGTTTGTAGTGAACTACTCCAACGGCCGCAAAGGCGACGCGTTCGACCTTGCGGGCGTGATCTATACCCCCAGCAAACAGCTGAGCACCAGCCTTTATACGTCTCGCTATGAAAACACCTGGAACCAGCAGTACGTGGGCGCCCTGTTCAACCAGCCGCTTGATGAAAAGCGCTCGCTGGCATTCAACTTCAACCTCTATCGCACCACCGATGAAGGCAAGGCGCTGTCGGGCACCATCGACAACACCACCTGGAGCTTGATGAGTACCTATGCCCAAGGCCCGCACAGTTTCAGCCTGGGGTATCAAAAGGTGCATGGCGACACGCCGTTCGACTACGTGACCCGTGGCGCGATCTTTATCAGCAACGCCGTGCAATTGTCTGACTTCAATGCGCCTAACGAGCAATCGTGGCAAGCCCGCTACGATCTGGACATGTCGCCCTGGAACCTGCCGGGGTTAATGCTCAGTGCCGCCTATGTGCGCGGCAGCCAGATCAACGGCACGCAGGTTGATCCTAAAGGCGGCTATGCCTATTTGGGGTATGGCAAAGGCGGCAAACACTGGGAACGTGATCTGGAAGCGCGCTATGTGGTGCAAAGTGGCGCGGCCAAAGGCACCACCCTGTCACTGCGCTATAACGTGCATCGCGGCAATGCGGCGCAGGCAGAACTGGACGCTGACCAGCTGCGGGTCGCGGTGGAATACCCGCTGACGGGGAGGTTTTAAAACGGTAACGGATGGCATGACGCGTGTGTAGGAGCTGCCGAAGGCTGCGATCTTTTGGGCTTAAACATCGCAGCCTTCGTGCCTCGGCAGCTCCTACAGGCTGCGGGGGATTAGTGCGCGGTGCCGTGGTCGTGCATGTCCATTTCCATGTGCATCGTGTTCAGCGCACGTGCCTGGGCTTTGACTTCGATCGACTCTTTGGTGCCTTTGGCATCTTCGACAATCAAGGTCAGTGGCACATGATCACCGTCTTTGATCTGACCTGTCAGGTCCATCAGCATCACGTGATAACCCTCGGGCTCGATGTTGACGGTCTTGCCGGCTGGCAATGCCACGAAAGGAACGGCCTGCATGCTCATGACGTCGTTTTTCATGGTCGACTCATGAATCTCAACGGTCTTGGCCACCGCAGATTTGACCTCAACCAGCTTGCTGTCGCTGCTCGCGGTGATGTGCATAAAGGCACCGGAAGAAGGCTGGCCAGGAACAGTCGCACGCACCCAGGCATCATCGACAACGGTCTGCGCAGAAACGTTAAGGCTCAAGCCGAGCAACGACAGCAACATCAAGCGATTTACAGTTTTCATAAGACGGGCTCTTTCAAAGGAAGCGGAGATCAGCAGACGGACATCACCGTCAGCAGGTCTTCGGTGCACTGCTTGGCCGTCAGTGAAGGCGACAAGCCCAAACGCAGTACGCCACGCGTATCAAACACGAAGCTGGTGGCCGTGTGCGACAGGGTGTACGAGGATCCGGTCGGGATCTTTTCGTAGAACACCTTGAACTCTTTGGCCGTGGCAGCGGTTTCTTCGAGGGTGCCAGACAACGCAATAAAGCTTGGGTCGAAGGCTTTGACATAGGCATCGAGCATTGCCGGCTTGTCGCGCTCCGGGTCCAGGGTGATGAACACCACCTGCAGACGATCGCCGTCCGGGCCCATCATTTTCTTGATTTGTGCAGCGCGGGCCAATGCGGTCGGACACACGGCCGGGCATTGGGTAAAACCAAAGAAAATCATCGGCATCATTCCGCGAAAGCTGCCGAGCATCATCTCGTTGCCTTCAGCGTCGCGCAGCTTGAACTTGCGCCCCAGAATCTCGTTGCTGAGGTCTTTGCCGTATTTGTACGACAAACCGCTGCCGGGGTCACAACCGGCCAGCAAGCCGAGACTGAGCAAGCCAAGACCGGCAACGACATGGCGGCGAGTCAGTAATGCATTCATGTCAGGTTCCTTTAAGCGGTCTGGCCCGTAAGCCTGACCTTTGCCCTGCGCAGTCAGCACAGGTGTGCGCATGACTCGACCAATGGACCCGCCATTAGCAGCAGCGCACGATTGCTGTGGGGTAAACGCGTTTCATGGGCGCTGAATCTACCACTGTCACGCCCCTGTCGCACGACAGGCACGCCCCGTTGTGGTGCGCATATACGCCCAACGCCAGCAAATCCGGGCAACGTGGAGGCGGTGCGACAAATCGACTCAGGCAGGCAGCCCACCCCCTGATTGTCATAAGCGCCGCAGTGGCGATCAGGTTAATTCCTGTACAGGTGCGTGAAGTTTTGCTTTTTGATGCAAGAGAGAATCTATATCATTTGCCTTTAAGTTTGCACGGATGCCGACACCTCTCTCAATCTGCGCGGAATTCTGATGCCGACCACCCTCGCCCCGTTTCGTTTGACTTCACTGGCTGCCACCTTGCTTGGCCTGCTGGGTACCTCACTGTGCAGCGTGGCTGCTGCCGATCAGGCTTCGGCCTCTGTACTGACCCTGGACAGCACGGCCATTTCAGCCGATGAATTACCCAAAAATGCCCTGCCGACCGTATTCAGCGGCGGCCAGGTTGCTCGGGGTGGTGAGTTGGGCGTGCTGGGCAATCAGGACATGATGGATGTGCCGTTCACAATGTCGAGTTACACCTCGCAACTGATCGAAGACCAGCAAGCAGAAAACATCGGCGACGTGCTGCTAAACGATTCATCAGTACGCCAGTCCTTTGGCTACGGCAACGCGGCGCAGATTTTTGTGATTCGGGGCCTGCCTCTGAACAGTGACGATATTTCTTACAACGGCTTGTACGGCGTATTACCGCGCCAAGTCATCAGCACCGACAGCCTTGAGCGGGTTGAAGTGTTCAAGGGCCCCAATGCCTTTATTAATGGCGTGACTCCGACCGGTTCTGGCGTCGGCGGTGGCATCAACTTGCAACCCAAGCGCGCGCAAGACACCCCGACCCGGCGCTTCAGCACGGATATTTCCAGCAGCGGTCGCGTGGGTGAACACCTCGATCTGGGCCAGCGCTTTGGCGACAACAATGAGTTTGGCGTACGCATGAACATCGCCCAGCGCGAAGGCGATACCGCCATCGACGATGAAAACCAGCGCACCAAGCTGTTCGCCCTGGGGCTGGATTACCGGGGTGATCGCTTGCGCTTGTCGACCGATTTTGGCTATCAAAAGCAGCGCATCAATGGCAATCGCAACACGGTGTATATCCCCGCCACATTGACCGGTATCCCCCGCGCCCCAGATGCCGACACCAATTACAGCCAGAAGTGGACCTTCACCGAGCTGGAAGACACCTACGGCATGGCCCGTGGCGAATATGACCTCAACGACCAGTGGACCCTGTATGCCGCCGCCGGGGCCAAGCACACCCGCGAAGTGGGCAACTACTCCACCCCGACCCTGCGCAGTACCGCAGGCGCAACCACCGCTTCAAGCATGTTTGTCGTCCATGATGAAGACAACCGCAGCGCCATGGCCGGCCTGCGCGGCACGTTGCAAACCGGCCCGGTGAGCCATCAAATCAACCTGGGGGTGACGGGTATCTGGACCGAGCAACGCTCGGCATATGAGTTGAGTGGCAGTTTCGCCAACGACTTGTACCACCCGATCGACGTGGCCAAGCCGACGGTTTACCCGTACGTGGGCGGCGATATCAACGACCCGGGCATCGTCGGCAAGACCATCAACCGCAGCATGGCGATTTCCGACACCCTGGGCTTTATGGACGACCGTATTCTGGTCACCTACGGCCTGCGTCGGCAAAATCTGAAAGTCGACGGCTGGAACTACGCGGGTGCGCGCACGGCCACCTATGACGAGTCCATCACCACGCCGGTCTACGGCATCGTGCTCAAACCATGGGAACACGTGTCGCTGTACGCCAACAGCATCGAAGGTCTGGCCAAGGGCCCGACTGCTCCGGCAACCGCAGGCGGTGCTGAAGTGACAAACCGCGGGCAGGCCTTTGCCCCTGCACGCTCCAAGCAGGTTGAAGCCGGGATCAAGTACGACAAAGGTACCTTTGGCGCGAGCTTTGGGGTGTATCGCATCGAGCAACCCAGCGATGGCTATGTCGACGCGCAAAACACCTACGTCCGCCAAGGCACCCAGCGTAATCGCGGGGTTGAGCTGAACATCTATGGCGAGCCGCTGGACGGCTTGCGTTTGCTGGCGGGTGCGACCGTGATGGACACTGAACTCAGTGGCACCAAAAACGGCGCCAACAATGGCAATCGAGCGATCGGCGTACCAAACTTCCAGTACAACCTGGGTGCCGACTGGGATGTACCGGGACTTGAGGGCGTCGCATTGAATGGGCGCATGCTGCGCACTGGCGGCCAATACGTCGATGCAGCCAACACCCTGAGCATCCCGGCCTGGAACCGCTTTGATCTGGGCGCACGTTACAGCTTCGAGGTTGAGCAGCGTGCCGTGACGCTGCGGGCCAACCTGGAAAACGTCGCCAACACCCGCTACTGGGCGTCGGCCAATGGCGGCTACCTGAGCCAGGGCGAACCGCGCGCACTGAAAGTCTCGGCCACGGTCGACTTTTAAACCCGCCCGACTCGTGTGGGAGCGGGCTTGCTCGCGATGCAGACAACTCGGTGTGCCTGACACACCTTGTCGATTCATTCGCGGGCAAGCCCGACTCCCACAGGTTTCGCAACGCCCGGCAAGCCTGCACTTTTTTCACATTGAGTTCACCTCCCCTCCACCCACAGCCCTCTAACGTGCCCGCCATAAATGACGTCCATTTAGGACTTTGCAGGTGGAAAGCATGACGGCTGTAGCCTCTCAACACACTCTGAGCAATCGCCTTGAGCGCTGGGCCATCCCCGGCCTGGTCGTGGCGTTTGTACTGTTTTATCTTGTGCCCTTGATTACCCACGGTTTGTGGATCCCGGACGAAACCCGGTATGCCCAAATCAGTCAGGGCATGCTGCAAAGCGGTAACTGGGTGACGCCGCATTTCATGGGGCTGCGTTATTTCGAGAAGCCGATTGCGGGCTATTGGCTGATTGCCATCGGCCAGGCCGTGTTCGGTGACAACCTGTTCGGGGTGCGAATAGCGTCGGCACTCACAACCGGGCTGAGTGTGTGGTTGGCCTGGCTGCTCGCCAGCCGGCTGTGGAATGACCCGCGCAAGTCGTTTGCCAGCGCGCTGCTATTGATGAGCTTTGGTCTGGTTGCCGGTGAAGCGGGCTACGCCAACCTCGACCCGCAGTTCGCTTTTTGGGTCAACCTGAGCCTGGTTGCCCTGTGGTTTGCCTTCACGGCTCAAAGCCAGCGCGCACGTCTGTGGACCTGGAGCGTGCTGGGCGTGGCCTGTGGCATGGGCTTCATGACCAAAGGGCTCCTCGCCTGGCTACTGCCGGTGTTGGTCGGCGTGCCCTTTGCCCTGTGGCAGCGGCGCATCAAGGACATGCTTTGCTATGGGCCGCTGGCGGTAGTGCTCGCAATCGCCGTGTGCTTGCCCTGGGCATTGATGATTCATCATCAGGAACCTGACTTCTGGCAGTTCTTCTTCTGGAATGAACACATCCGCCGCTTCAGCGCGAGCGATGCCCAGCACATTCAGCCCTGGTGGTTCTATCTGCCGCTCCTGTTAGCCGCCAGCCTGCCGTGGGCAACGCTACTGCCTGCGGCGCTGCTCGACGCCTGGCAGCAAAAACGCCAGCCGAGTATCGCCTTCCTGCTGCTGTGGTTGTTGCTGCCGCTGGCCATGTTCAGCTTGAGCAAGGGCAAACTGCCGACGTATATCCTGCCGTGCCTGCTGCCATTGGCCTTGCTGATGGGCCATGCGCTGATGTCCTGGATCGATCAGGGGCGCAGCACGGTGATACGCCTCAATGGCCTGTTGAACGCCCTGCTGGCCGTGGCCGGGCTCACGGGCTTGATCTACCTGCAAGTGACGCGCCCGGTTTACGCCAACACCGAGATGTTCAGCCTGTCGTTGGGGCTGATTGTGTTGATGGGCTGGCTGCTGGCCAATGCGCTGCAAGCCATGCGGCCATTGCAGTTGTGGGCCGCACCGGCTTTGGGCATGGGCCTGCTGGTTGCGTTGTTGCCTGCGGCGATGCCCGCCAGCGTGGTCAACAGCAAGATGCCCGATCAATTTATCGCTGAGCATGTTCAAGAGCTGAGCCAGACCCGCACCTTGTTGAGCAACGAGCTGGGCAGCGCCGCCGCACTCTCGTGGCGCCTGAACCGCCCCGACGTGACGCTGTACGACACCGAAGGCGAACTCAAATACGGCCTCGGTTATGCCGATTCAGCTACGCGTAAGGTTGATATGGCTAACATCGGCGAGTGGATGAAAGAAGCGCAAGCCCGTGGCCCGGTTGGCGTGGTGATGCGTGCTCGTTCGGCCCTTGAGGTTCAGGAAGTCGAATTACTGCCCTTGGGCGGCAAGCGCTATGAGCGTGGCGACCTGGCGATCTTTATCTTCCCTCAGGCCAACCCTGAATGACCGTTATCCAACGCTGGACCTCAGAACACCGGGCGCTGCTGCTGTTGCTGGGCGTGTCTGCCTTGATGCTTTTACTCGGCTTGGGTTCGCGCGAACTCTGGGGCCCGGAAACCCGCTGGGCCAACATTGCCCTGCAAATGCTGCAAAGCGGTGATTACCTTGACCCGTACCTCAAGGGTTCGGCCTATTACGACAAACCGCTGCCGTCCTACTGGCTGATCACCGCGACGGCCGGGGTGCTCGGTGACCTGAATCACTGGTCATTACGCCTGCCATCGGTCATCGCCGCCTGGTTGAGTGTGTGGCTGGTGTACCTGATCGGCAAACAACTGTTCAGCCAGACCGCAGGCCTGATCGCCGGCTGGATGCTGATCAGCACGTTTTACTTTGTGTTCTGGGGCCGCGTCGCCACGGCCGACATATTGACCGTGTGTGGCCTGCTCGCCGCCGTGTGGTGGTATTGGCGGGGCCCTGATGACACCCGGTTTAGCCGCTACTGCGTGTTCTTCTTGTTGCTGGCCGTGAGCTCATTGCTCAAAGGGCTGATCGGCTTTGTGTTACCGGGGCTGATCTTGCTGCCCCATGTACTGAGCGAGCAGCGCTGGAAGCGACATGTGAACGTGCGTTTGTGTGCGGCCCTGGCCATCGCGCTGGCGGTGTACCTCATACCCTTTGCCCTTTCGCACCTGTATGGCGCTGCCAGCTACGGGCAAAGCGGGTTGGGCCTGGTGCTGCGTGAAAACGTGGTGCGCTTCTTCCAGCCTTTCGACAACTTGGGGCCGATTTACACCTACCTGCTCTACTTGCCGGTCTACACCCTGCCCTGGGCGCCGGTCTGGATCATTGCTCTGTGGGTTGCGCTGCGCAACTGGCGGCATATAGAGCCAAATGCCCGCTGGCTGGTCTGGGGCCTGGCCCTGTTGTTTGTGTTCTTTACCGCCAGTGGCAGCCGCCGCAGCTATTACGTGCTGCCGCTGGTGCCCTTCGCGCAACTGCTCGGCGCCTGGTGGGTTGCCCGACGCCTGCAACAACGCAAAAAAACCTTGGGCCGAGGCTGGAAAGTAGCCTTCGGGCTGAGTTGCGGCTTGCTGCTGTTGGTACTGGGGGTGTTTTACCCGTGGTCCAACGGTGGCGGCGGCGTGATGCAATTTGGTCAGGACGTTAAAGCACAAGCCAGTGCCCAAGCGCCTTGGGACGACTGGCGCATGGTGATGATTGAAGTCGACAACAAACTGCCGCTGTATGTGCAGAACGACAATCAGCCGTTTTACTTTGTCAGCGAAGACCAGGACTACCCGCGTCAGGGTGACAGCGCCGCCCTGATGGCATGGCTGGATAAAACCAGTGGCCATCACTTTGATCCAGAACGCACCTTGATCTTCGCCCAGCACCGCAGCGGCGACCCGTTACCGCTGGGCTATTTGAGCGTGGATCATCAGGTGGTCAGCAGCCAGGTCGATAACGGTGACCGCCTGCTGCACCGCCGCGAGACTGAAAGCGTGGCGTATATTCCCGACGTTGGCGGGAGCTTGTAGCTGACCGCCGGATTCAAAGAATCCTGTACAACAGACGTTCGATTCGTACCCGGCTGACGCGACGCAGGAACTTGGCCACGGCGGGTGGGTAGTCCGTCAGGGTTTCGAGATCTTTGAAGTGATCGATGCGCTGGGTGTGGGCGAAGATCGCTTCCAGTTCCTTGCGCCGGGGTTCGAGTAATTCGCGACGCGGGTCGTCGATCAGCAGGCCGTTTTCCAGGTCCAGGCGGAACGCTCGCGGGTTAAGGTTGTTGCCGGTCAGCAAGGTGTAGCGATCATCGACCCACATACCCTTGAGGTGATAGGTGTTGTCGCCGTCACGCCATAGGTGCAGGTTGAGCAAGCCGCTGTCGATCTGGCGCTGATGGCTTTTGGCAAAACGACGCAGGCTCAGTTCGTACAGGTAGGGCAACGCTGCGATCACCCTGAACGGTTCACTCGGCGGGATATAGAAGTCGTTGGCGGTCTTGTCACCGACCACGATGTCGATCTTCACCCCACGCTCCAGTGCACGGTTGATCTCGCGGGTGACGGGCAATGGCAAGTTGAAATACGGCGTGCAAATGGTCAATTGCTGCTGGCTGCTGGCAATCAACTCGCACACCACCCGGTTCAGCGGGTTGTTTTTACCAACGCCCAGCAGCGGGCTGACGGACAGGCCAAAGTGCCCCACCGTGCCTTGTGTGGTGTCGTAACTGGCTTTTTTCAGGTGGCTGCGCAAGTTGCCAATGGCGCTGCGCAGGCTGCGCGTTGTCGGCAATGACGGCAGATCCAGACGGTGCACGGCCTTGGCTTCAATCAAGTCATGCTGAACAAAGTGCTGCATGGAATCTGCCAGCGCTTTGTTGTTCAGCACGTGATATCGGTCGTAGCGGTACTTGTCCAGCTTGTGCAAATACACGTTGTTCAGGCTGGCGCCGCTGTAGATCACGCAGTCATCAACAATAAACCCCTTGAGGTGCAACACCCCGAACAGCTCACGGGTTTGCACCGGCACGCCGTAAATCGGCACCTCGCTGTCGTGAGCCGCCGTTTGCGCCTGATACCAGGCCGCGTTGCCGGGCTGCTTGCCCGCGCCAATCAGCCCGCGCTGTGCCCGCAACCAGTCAACCACCACCGCAATTTCAAGTTCTGGACGTGCCGCTTTGGCAGCGTGCAAGGCGTCGAGAATTTCCTGGCCGGCTTCGTCCTGTTGCAGGTACAAGGCCACCAGCGTGATCCGATGACGAGCACCCGCGATATGCGCCAGCAGGCTGCGACGGAACTCGGCAGCGCTGGGCAAAATGCTGAACGCATCGGCAGACAATGGAAAACTGCGCAGTTTAGGCAACAAGGAACGTTTGAAGAGCGACGGCATAGGGCTCGCAAGGGTCGAATGCAAAAGACCGCACAGCTTACACGATTCTTGGCAATCGCATTAACTGTAGGAGCGCGGATTGCCCGCCGGATTTTTTTGTTTTAAAAAATAGC
>NZ_JASCPQ010000077.1:0-28354 GCF_029959305.1 Pseudomonas sp. PS01297 | reverse complement strand
GAGCTTGCCTCGCGATCTTTTAAACGATCAAAAGATCGCGAGGCAAGCTCGCTCCTACAGATAGAGGGGGGAATCAGTTTTTTTCGAGGTTTTCCAGGATGCGCTTGTGCACGCGCATGCAGATGCGCTGCTCTTCTTCGTCTATGCCGACAAACAATTCCTGACGCAACGCGGTGGCGATGGCCTCGATCTGGGCGATCAAGGGCAAGGCTGACTCACTCAATTCGATTTTCTTGGCACGGCGGTCTTCCAGCACCGCCTGACGCTTGACCAGGCCTTGGGCTTCAAGGCTGTCGAGCAAACGCGCAAGGGTCGGACCTTCAACCCCGACACTTTGCGCCAATTCCCGCTGGGTAGGCTTGCAGTCGAATCGTGCCAGATGCAGCAGCACTAGCCAGCGGGCTTGCGACAGGCCAAGACCGGCCAGGCGTCGATCCAGCTCCGCACGCCAGCCACGAGACATTTGGGCCAACTGCATACCAAAACGGTGTTGATCGGTTAACGGCATAAAAAACTCAATGTTTAGACTGAAAAAGAGTGAAACCAATTGTTAGTCAGCTAAGCATGGAGCTTGCACATAGGCAAGACCTGTATGTCAATCAATTCGTTACATGCCAATAACCGTTACATTTCGAATTCAGATTGCAGGGCGGCGCGCACGCAATACAGCACGCCTTCCGGCACTCGACCTTTGAACTGTTCAGCGATGCTGGCCACGCTTGGCAACTCGCCCTCACCGTCCAGAAACGCGTCCTGCACTTCTTCCATCAGCTCTTCGGGCAAGTCCAGCGCTTGCTCCAGCGACAATTCTTGACGCCCGATGGCTTCGGCCAGCAGCGTGTAGACGTTCTTCTCAGAGCACTGCAATTGCCCGGAGATCTGCAGCGGGGTCATGCCGGCGCGTGCCAGGCTGATCAGTTCGTGGCGGATGTCCGCGACCACTTTCGGCGCCTCGGCCTGCCCGCCCAACACTTCGAGGAACGCCTCGCCGTAACGCTCCAGTTTGCGCGCACCAATACCGCCGACCTTGGCCATGTCGGCCAGCGACGTCGGCTGGCTGCGCAGCATTTCGAGCAACGTTGAGTCGGGGAAGATGACATAAGGCGGTACGCCGTGCTCTTCGGCCAGCTTGCGGCGCAAGGCACGTAGGGCCTCCCACTGCTCGCGCTCGTCGCCACGCACCAGTTGGCTGGCCGGGCTGGCAGAACTGCTTTTGACCGTGGTTTGCGGCTTGAGCTCACGACGCAGCTCGAGCGTCACTTCGCCGCGCAACAAAGGCCGGCACGTGTCACTCAAACGCAAACCGCCGTAGCCTTCGATATCAATGTCGGCCAGACCACGGGCAACCAGTTGGCGGAATAAGGTGCGCCAATCGCCCTCGGATCGGGCTTTGCCTACGCCGAAGACCGACAGGTGTTGATGGCCCATGCTGCGGGTTTTTTCGTTTTCTCGGCCCAGCAATACGTCGATCAGGTGGCCGGTGCCATAACGCTGGCCGGTACGATAAATCGCTGACAACGCCTGACGCGCCGGTTCTGTGGCGTCCCAGGTTTGCACGCCGTCGACACAGTTATCGCAATGCCCACATGGCTGGGGCATGTCTTCGTCAAAATAAGCAAGCAAGGTCTGACGGCGGCAGCGGGTTTCTTCGCACAGAGCCAGCATTGCGTCGAGCTTGTGATGCTCCAGACGCTTGTGGCGCTCGTCGCCTTCGGAGTTTTGCAGCATCTGCTTGAGCATCACCACGTCTTGCAGGCCGTAAGCCATCCAGGCATCTGCCGGCAAGCCATCACGGCCCGCACGGCCGGTTTCCTGGTAGTACGCCTCAAGGGATTTGGGCAGGTCCAGGTGCGCCACGAAGCGCACGTTGGACTTGTCGATGCCCATGCCAAAGGCAATGGTCGCGACCATGATCAGCCCTTCTTCATTGAGGAAGCGCTTTTGGTTGGCGGCACGGGTTTCGTTGGGTAACCCGGCGTGGTACGGCAAGGCCGGGAAGCCCTGGTCGCACAAAAACTGCGCCACTTCATCGACCTTTTTACGCGACAGGCAATAGACGATGCCCGCATCGCTGCGCCGCTCCGAGAGAAACGCCAGCAATTGTTTGCGCGGCTGCTCTTTGGGCACGATGCGGTAAAAAATGTTGGGCCGGTCGAAGCTCGACAAAAAACGCTCCGCATTTTGCAAATGCAGGCGGGTGACGATTTCTTCGCGGGTGCGTTTGTCGGCGGTGGCGGTCAGGGCGATGCGCGGTACATGGGGGAACATCTCGGCCAACTGGCCCAGTTGCAGGTACTCAGGACGGAAGTCATGCCCCCACTGCGACACACAGTGCGCTTCGTCGATCGCAAACAGGGCGATGTCCAGGCTCTGCAGAAAGGCCATCATGCGCGGCTGCACCAGACGCTCTGGCGCCAGGTAGAGCATTTTGACTTCGCCACGGCGGATCCGGTTGGCCAGGTCGCGCTGCTGATCGGCGCTCAATGTCGAGTTCAGGGAGGCGGCGGCGACGCCCAGCTCTTCGAGCGTGGCGACCTGATCGTCCATCAAGGCGATCAACGGCGAGACCACCACCGCCAGACCGTCACGCAACAGCGCCGGGACCTGGAAGCACAAGGACTTGCCGCCGCCGGTGGGCATCAGCACCAAAGCGTCGCCACCACTGGCCACGCGCTCAATAATGTCACCCTGACGGCCACGGAAACTGTCGTAGCCGAAGATGTCTTTGAGTACGCGTTGAGCCTGTTCGAGCATAGAAACTCCAGAAATCGCCGAAACACCCCTGCGTCAGCGGGACCCGGCGCGGCCTCAAGCGGTATTTAAACCCTTGGGCGCAGAGCGCTGGAGCCGCTGTCTTGACCGCAGGGCATCACAAAACGCGGCAGTATACCCGAGCACTCCCCCTTACAGGGCGCTGTGATTGCAGTACCGATCACCGGGAAGTGATGGCAAATGCGCTCAACGACTGGCTTGGGCGCTCAAGAAAGCCTAGAATTCGGTATTGTTTATTTTCTAGGTAGTCCCTTAATGTCCTTCGCTGAGCAACTAACCCGCCTGCAAGCCTTCCTCGACGCTGACGAGCTGCATGACGAGGCGCTGGACTACGTAGCCACTCACGGCTACCTGACTGCCCTGTCCATCTGCGCTGAAGTCGTGCCTGAGCGTGAATGGATCGACGCCATTTTCGCTGAAACCCCGAATTACAAAGACGACGCCGAGCGCGAAGAGATCGAAGGCTCCCTGATTAAGCTCAAGGACCACATCGCTCGCCAGCTGGCTTCGGACGAAGAGTTCGAACTGCCGTGTGATCTGGACCTGGGCGACGAGCCGGATGAGTCTGATTTGCGCGGCTGGTGCATCGGTTTTATGGAAGGCGTGTTCCTGCGCGAAGAGGCCTGGTTCGAAACCGCCGAAGAAGAAGTCAGCGAAATGCTGCTGCCGATCATGGTCGGTTCTGGCCTGTTCGACGACCAGCCTGAATTCGCCGATATCGCTCAGGACGCCAACCTGATGGACGACATGATCGTGCAGATCCCGGAAGCCCTGACCGCCCTGTTCCTGCTGTGCCATGCCCCTGACGAAAAACCGGCCATCCTCAAGCCGCGTCACCACTGATTCAATGTCCGGCCCCTCGTTCAGCAGCCGTTCGCGGCTGCTGCGTTACGTTCTGTTTGCCATTGGCTGGCTGAGCGTAGCGCTGGGGGTTCTGGGGATCTTCCTGCCGGTACTGCCCACCACCCCCTTTCTGCTCTTGGCTGCCGCCTGCTTTGCGCGCAGTTCCCCACGGTTTTACCAGTGGCTGGTCGAACACCCTCGACTGGGGCCCTGGATCCGTGACTACCTCGACGGTAACGGCATTCCGCTTAAGGCCAAGGTCTACGCCATTGGTTTGATGTGGCTAAGCATTGGTGTGTCCTGTTACCTGGTGCCATTGCCTTGGGCGCGAGGGTTTATGCTGCTCAGCGCGGTGCTGGTGAGCCTTTATATCCTGCGCCAGAAAACCCTGGAAAAACCCTGAAGATCAAAGCATCGCGAGGCGAGCTCCTACAGAGGGGGTTTTGTGACGTGGTTGCGTTGGTAGGTGTCGGCGCCCATGGCTTCGATCTGCCCTTCGATCAGCGCTTCAAACGGGCGCAGCAGCGGTGTATAGGACGCCGGGGCTTCGAGGATATCCAGCGCCTGAACGATGGCTTCCACGGTCGACAAAGCCCCAGGCCCCGGCGCCTTGCGCAGTCGGTAACGGGACACAGCGCCCTCGGGCAAGGTCACCCGTGGCAACTGTGCCAGCAACGGGTTGAGGTGCAGCAGTTTGCGCGCCTTGCGCCATGTGCCATCGGGTACCACCAACAGCAGTTTTTCAGTTGACGCAGCATCCGCCTGTAGCGGTTGCGCACCCTCCCCCGGAAACAACAACCGCGCCTGATACCCCGGCGGGTTGAGCAGCGTGTGCAAATCCTCAAACACTTCGCCCACCCGCAGTTCAGCGTTGGTCAGCCCCAAGGCCGCCAGCCGTGCAGTGTTCAGCGCATGATTGACTTCACTGGGATGCTGTAACAGCAAGACGCGGGTGTGGCTGTCCAGTTGCGGGATCAAGTCGCACAGGCAGTGCGTTTGCGGGCGCAAGCAGCGAGGGCATTGGGCACGGGACATAGCGATAACGCTCTCTTCAAGGTTGATTTAGCTGCGCTTTGAGCAGGTCGCGAAACGTTTGAATCAGCGGCTCACGACTACGACCACGGCGCACGATCATTGAAAACGGCGCCTGATAACCAAAGGTCGCCGGTAGCAACACGCGCAAGTCACCCTTCTCGACCCACGGCTCGGCGTAATGTTCGGGTAAGTAACCAATGTAGGCTCCGGACAGCACCAGAATCAGTTGGGCTTCCATACTGTCAACGGTGGCCGCACTGTGTTTAAAGCCGTGACGCGCCAGCTCGGCCTGGCTCCAGTAGCCGCGCCCGACCATGCGTTGCTGGGTGATCACCGGCTCGGGGATTCGCCGCTCAGCAAACAAGGGATGCCGCGTGCTGCAATACAGCCAATGCTGTTCACGGTACAGCGGCTGGTAAACCAGACCGCTCATGCGCGACGAGAACGCACCGATGGCCAGATCGAGCCGGTTGTCTTGTACGCCGAGCTGCAATTCGTAAGGACTCATGACCGACAGGTGCAAGTGCACCGCCGGGTGCTCCTGACTGTAGGCGCCAATGGCTTCGGCAAAGGGCAAGGCTTTGTCGCTGACCGTGGAGTCGATCACCCCCAGGTTCAATGTACCGCGCAGCTCACCCTTGAGCGCGGCGGCGTACTGTTCAAAGCCTTCCAGCTCGCCCAATAGACGCAGGGTTTCCTGATGAAACAGCTCGCCCTTGCTGGTGAGGCTGAACCCGCCGCGCCCCCGATGGCACAGCACCAGCCCCAGATTGGCTTCCAGCTGGCTCATGTAGGTGCTGATGGCCGACGTCGACAGGTTGAGTTCCTGCTGCGCCGTGGCGAAACCCTGGTGCCGGACCACGCTGGCAAAGATTCTCAATAGTTTTAGATCGGGTAAAGCGTTGGCCATGAATGACTCACTTTTCACGGTAGGAGCGAGCTTGCCTCGCGATCTTTTCACGATCAAAAGATCGCGAGACAAGCTCGCTCCTACCCGTGGCGCGCATATTTTAGGCTCGGAGTCTAACTCGGGGCAGCCGCATTAGTTTAGAAAAATCTGAACTAAGTATTTGCCTGTAGGGATTCTTCCCGCCGCCGGCCTTTCGCAGAATCGACCGCCATAACCACAACAAACGACGAGGTCTTTCCCGTGGATAAAATTCTTCACCAACCACTGGGCGGTAATGAAATGCCGCGCTTCGCCGGCATTGCCACCATGATGCGCCTGCCCCATCTGCAATCAGCCGCCGGTCTGGATGCCGCCTTTGTTGGCGTGCCATTGGACATCGGTACGTCATTGCGCGCAGGCACCCGTTTCGGCCCTCGCGAAATCCGCGCCGAATCCGTGATGATCCGCCCTTACAACATGGCCACCGGCGCTGCCCCGTTCGACTCGCTGTCGGTCGCGGATATCGGCGACGTGGCAATCAACACCTTCAACCTGCTGGACGCCGTGCGCATCATCGAAGAAGCCTACGATGACATCCTCGAACACAACGTGATCCCGCTGACGCTGGGTGGCGACCACACCATTACCCTGCCGATCCTGCGCGCCATTCACAAAAAGCACGGCAAGGTTGGCCTGGTGCATATCGATGCACACGCTGATGTGAACGATCACATGTTTGGCGAAAAGATTGCCCACGGCACCACGTTCCGCCGCGCCGCCGAAGAAGGCTTGCTGGACTGTGACCGTGTCGTGCAAATCGGCCTGCGCGCCCAGGGCTATACCGCTGAAGACTTCAACTGGAGCCGCAAACAGGGCTTCCGTGTGGTGCAGGCCGAAGAGTGCTGGCACAAGTCGCTGGCCCCGCTGATGGCTGAAGTCCGCGAAAAAGTCGGCAATGGCCCGGTGTACCTGAGCTTTGATATCGACGGCATCGACCCGGCCTGGGCGCCTGGCACAGGCACCCCGGAAATCGGCGGCCTGACCACCATTCAAGCGATTGAGATCATTCGCGGCTGCCAAGGCCTCGACCTGATCGGTTGCGATCTGGTAGAAGTCTCGCCGCCTTACGACACCACCGGCAATACCTCACTGCTTGGCGCGAACTTGCTGTACGAAATGCTCTGCGTCTTGCCGGGTGTCACTCATCGCTAAACCCCGCCTCCAGACGGGATAAAGGGTTCGAGGTGCCATCGAGCACCTCGAACAGCGCCCTCGCCGGCCTGCCGGCTGACCGGGCCGTTTTTGTGCATGACGCGGCCAGCGAGCGGCGCATGCAAGGGGAGCAATTCTTTAGCCAGGATCGCGCGGCTCCGGTCTTCAAGACCTGAGCCAGCACACAAGAACAAAAGGCCTTTGGCTGGCCTGTTACGAATGTTTGTCCGCTTTGTCGGAAAGGCTGCCGCCCCCTTAGCCAGTGTGATCGGAGATGATCATGAATAATAAAAACAGCCCCAATAATGCGGGCCACATTAATTCACCAGGAGTTAACCCGACTCCGAACAACGCACGCAGAACCGGACTCAGGGATGTATTTCGCCTGTTTTTGGGCAACGCGCGCGCCACGCAATACACCCAACGCCACACCCGAAACAGCGGTGATGCCACCCATCGCCTGATCGCCTCATAAAAAAAATAATCGGAGACTCGCCATCATGGCTTTAGACCTAATAGTCGTCCTTATCTACGCTGCGGCAATGCTGGTGCTGGGTTACTACGGCATGCGCAAGGCAAAAACCCACGAAGAATACCTGGTCGCCGGGCGCAACCTGGGCCCGACGCTGTACATGGGCACCATGGCCGCCACGGTGCTGGGCGGTGCTTCAACCGTCGGTACGGTGCGTTTGGGTTATGTACACGGGATTTCAGGCTTCTGGCTGTGCGCGGCCCTGGGTTGCGGGATCATCGCGCTCAACCTGTTCCTGGCCAAGCCGTTGCTCAAACTCAAAATCTTTACCGTGACCCAAGTGCTGGAAAAACGTTACAACCCGATGGCTCGCCAGGCGAGCGCGGTGATTATGCTGGCGTATGCCCTGATGATCGGCGTGACCTCCATTCTGGCGATCGGCACCGTGCTTGAAGTGTTGTTCGGCCTGCCGTTCTGGGTGTCGGTGGTGCTCGGCGGTGGCGTGGTGGTGGTGTACTCGACCATTGGCGGGATGTGGTCACTGACCCTGACTGACATCGTGCAGTTCGTGATCAAGACCGTGGGCCTGATGTTCGTGCTGCTGCCCATCTGTCTGTACCGTGTTGGCGGCTGGGATGAGCTGGTGAGCAAACTGCCAGCGTCGAACTTCAGCTTCACCAGCATCGGCTGGGACACCATCATCACCTACTTCATGATTTACTTCTTCGGCATTCTGATCGGACAGGACATTTGGCAGCGCGTGTTTACCGCCAAAACTGACAAGGTGGCCAAGTACGCCGGTACGTTCGCAGGGTTCTACTGCATCCTTTACGGCCTGACCTGTGCCCTGATCGGCATGGCAGCCCATGTGTTGATCCCGGACCTGGGCAACGTCAACAACGCTTTCGCCGCCATCGTTAAGGTTTCGCTGCCGGACGGCATTCGCGGGCTGGTGATTGCTGCCGCCCTGGCCGCCATGATGTCCACCGCCAGTGCCGGCTTGCTCGCCGCGTCCACAGTATTGACCGAAGACCTGCTGCCCAAACTGCGCGGCGGCAAACAATCGAGCCTGAAGATCAACCGCCTGTTCACCATGCTCACAGGCCTTGTGGTGCTGGCGATTGCCTTGGTGGTGAGCGACGTTATCAGCGCCCTCACGCTGGCCTACAACCTGCTGGTTGGCGGCATGCTGGTGCCATTGATCGGGGCGATTTACTGGAAGCGCGCCACGACGGCAGGCGCCATCAGCAGCATGAGCCTGGGCTTTATCACGGCGCTGATTTTTATGATCAAGGATGGTCTGGACGCCAATACGCCGATCTACTACAGCCTGGCTGTAGGGCTTATCAGCTTTATCGTGGTCAGCTTGCTGGATCGGCGCCCGGCCACAGTGGCCAGCGCTGCCTGATACCCACTTTCTTCAGCGGGCGCGACGTCGGAGGTCGTGCCCGTTTTTTTCGATATCAGGCGCTTACGCTGCCACCGTCTTAACGGCGACGTTGCGGACGGCGACGCGGGTCTTCGACAGGGATCGGAATTGGTTGCAGCGGAGGCTCAATCAGGCCCAGTGCAACACCGACGTCATGCAGCCAGTTTTTCAGTTTGTCTTTCATATTTCCCCCTTGGGGCCACACTTGCGACCGGATTCCTTGGTCGCTTCGTACAGATAATAGTCCTAAGTCCTACAAGATGCTTGCTTAAGGTCAATGAACTTTAGGCTAATCCTCCTCTTTTCAAGTCAGGCCGATGCGCGTTGTGCTGCAACTTCTACGTCGCTTTTAACGGACGCCGTCTGCTGCAACGTTATCCACGCATTCAAGTTGGCGCCCAGCATGCCCTTTCGCCACATCAACCACGTAGTGGCAGAGGCAAAAGGTTGTTTCAAGGGATGTACACCGACACTTTCACGGCCCGGCAAGCTGGCCAGCATCGAAGCTGGCATCAACGCCACACCCGACCCCGCCACTACACACGCCAGCATGCCCTGATAGGACTCAATCTCCATCACGCGGCCCATCGCCGCCCGATCGCTGGCGTACCAGGCCTCAAGGCGGGTGCGGTACGAACAGCCCTGACGGAAGGCGAACACCTCACGGCCCTGCACGTCCTGGGCGCGGGTGATCGGTGGATGATCCAGATCGCTGATCATCACCAGTTGCTCTTCACAGAACTCGACGCCATCAAGCCCGGCCAACTCAAGCGGGCCATCCACCAGCGCCGCATCCAGACGCCCGGTGAGCAACCCTTCGAGCAATTCTCCGCTCGGCGCCGACTGTACGTGCAGGTTCACTGCCGGGTAGGCGCGGTGGTAGCGAGCCAGCAAAGCGGGCAAATGGATCGCCGCGGTGCTGTACATCGTGCCAAGGGTGAATTTGCCGGACGGCACGCCGCCCTGTACCGCGCCCAGCGCCTCATCGCGCAGGGCGAACAGGCGTGTGGTGTAATCGAGCAGCACTTTGCCCGCCGGGGACAATTGCAAGCGTTGGCGCTCACGCATGAACAACTCGACACCCATTTGCTCTTCCAGTTGTTTGAGCCGGGTTGACAGATTGGAAGGCACGCGGTGCAGACGCTCAGCTGCGCGGGTGATCGAGCCTTCTTCGGCCACGGCCTGAAAAATCCGTAATTGGCTGAATTCCACGCCATTCTCCAAAACTGAACAAGTCACTCACTATTATTCAATTTTATAGAAAGTCAATCACCGCTAGCCTGACGGTCATTGTCACTGCCCGGGAATTAACAGCATGTCAGCCCTGACTCGTCTGCTCGCCAGCTTTATCGCACTCATGATGGCCATGGGGATTGGCCGTTTTTCACTCACCCCGCAACTGCCGCACTTGATCAGCGAAGGTCAGATCGACTTGACCGGCGCCGGGCTGATTGCCGCCGCCAACTATCTTGGCTATTTGATTGGCGCGCTGGATGCCATTCGCGCCAGACGCCCGGAGCAAGTCCGTGGCCGACTGCACACCGGCTTATGGCTGTGCGTGGTGCTGACGCTGATTTCGTACTGGGCACAAGGCTTCTGGCCGCATTTGCTGCTGCGCTTTGGCGCCGGGGTGGCGAGTGCCTGGGTGATGGTGATGATCACCGCGCTCAGCCAGCAAATCGCGGTCAGCGCTAACCGGCCGCGCTTGGGTGCCTTGGTGTTTGCAGGGCCCGGCATTGGCGTGGTGCTGACCGGATTGCTCGCGCTGTTTGCCAACGTTCAAGGGCAAAACTCGTCCATGTTGTGGCTGATCTACGCGGTGGCCGCCTTGCTCATGCTGCTGGTGATCATGCCGATCCTGCCACCCGCCAACGGCCTTGCTCCGCACGTGCAGACGGCGCCCACAAGCCCACGTCACCCCGGTATCACCCGTCTGGGAGCCATTTATGCGCTGTATGGCTTGGGGTACATCATTCCGGCGACGTTTTTGTCGCAAATGGCCAGCGCGCAATTTCGCGGTCAATGGCAAGCCGATTTGTTCTGGCCAGCTTTCGGCCTGTGCGCGGCCATTGGCGTGGTGCTGATCAGCTTTCACCGGCCCTCGCCGCGCACCACTCGCCTGTGGCTGATGGCCGCCCTGTGGGTGCAGGCAGCCGGTGTGCTGGCATGCTTGCTGCCCAGCAGTGCGGGCCTGGCGCTGGGGGTGGCTTTATGCGGCACGCCGTTCCTGGCCTGCATGCCGCTGGTGATGCAAAGCTCGCGCGACATCGCCCCCCACGCCACTCAGCGCAATGCCGCCTTGCTCACCGCCTGCTTTGCCGTCGGCCAACTGGGCGGGCCTTTGCTGGCAGCCGTCAGCAGCCATTTCAGTGGCGGCCTGCACCCGGCGCTGATCATCGCGGCCAGCGGCCTGGTGCTGGCCGGGGTACTGGCCTTGCAACTGGTTAATTTTGTAGCAGTGCGCGCACCTTGCGACGCACCCACTGCTCCGCGCTGACAAAAGTGATACCTAGCAGCACCAGCACCGCGCCCACGGCGAAGTTGAAGCTTAATGGCTCATCCAGTATCAACACGCCAAAGGTCACCCCGAACAAGGGCGTCATAAACGAAAACACGGCCAGATTGGAGGCCAGGTAACGCTTGAGCAGCCAAAACCACATCAGGTAGCTGAAAAAAGACACCACCAGGCCCTGAAACAAGACGCTGCCAATGGCCAGCCCGGTAAAGCTGAAGTGGGTGATCTGCCCTGTGGCAAGGGCAATCACCAGCAGGCCGATAAAGCCCACGATCAACTGGTAAAACAGGGTCAGCGTGACCGGTGCCTCAGAGAGCCTGGAGCCACGCACCACCACAGTGGTGACGCCCCAGGCCATGCCCGCCAGCACGCCGTAGGCATCGCCAAGCAAGACGTCGGGGTCCATATCCGCGAACGACATGCCGCCGGCAAAGGAGAATGCAATGCCCAGAAACGCGAGGAATATCCCCAGCCACTGCAGCGGCCGCAGACGCTCACTGGGCAAGAGCCAGTTCACCCCCAGCGCAGTAAAGATCGGCGCGGTATAGAGGAACACCGACATGTGCGCCGCGCTGGTCAGATGCAGACCCTGCGCAATAAAGAAAAACTCCAGGCCAAACAAACTGCCTGCGAGCAATCCGCCGCGCCAGGTGTAGGGCACCTGGTCCCAACCACCCTTCCAGCAAATCACCAGCCCCACCAGCAGCGCCGAGATCCCCGAGCGGGCCATGGCCTGCATGACCGGGGAAATATCAGGTGCAGCCACTTTGATCAGCACCTGCTGGACACCCCAGATCAGGCACAACCCCAGCATGACTTGCAGTGCAAAAGCATCCGTTGCTCGCCGCGAACCACTCATAGCCACACCCAAAAGATAAAAACAGCGCAGGCCGCTGGTTTAAACCAGTTCGATGCGGTCCGCGTGGATCACAATCTTGCCTTCCTTGTAGAGCGCACCAATGGCCTTCTTGAAGTTGCCCTTGCTGACGCCAAACAGGTTGCTGATCTGCTCGGGTGCACTTTTATCACTGACCGGCAGTACGCCGTTGTTTTCACGCAACTTGCTGAGGATCTTCGAGTTCAGGCTGCTGGATGCCTCCTGACCGACTGGCTGCAAACTCAGGCTGATCTTGCCGTCGGCACGAACTTCCTTGATATAGCCTTTCTCTTGCTTGCCCGCACGCAGGAACTTGAACACTTCGTTCTTGTGGATCAAGCCCCAGTGCTTGTTGTTGATCACGGCTTTAAAGCCCATATCCGTGGCCTCAGCCACCAGCAGATCAACTTCCTGGCCCACATGGTAGTTGGCCGGGGTTTTGTCCAGGTAGCGGTCCAGGCGGGCCGTAGCCGTGATGCGGCGTGTGTGCTTGTCCAGGTAAACGTGGACAACCACATATTCGCCAGCGGTCATCTGGCGTTTTTCTTCGGAATACGGCAACAGCAAATCTTTCGGCAGGCCCCAATCAAGGAAAACACCGATGCTATTAATTTCGACGACTTTAAGACTGGCAAACTCACCGACTTGAACTTTTGGTTTTTCAGTGGTGGCAATTAACTTGTCAGCGCTGTCCAAATAAACAAATACGTTTAGCCAGTCTTCATCTTCACTGGGAATATCTTTCGGAATATAGCGATTGGGCAACAGGATTTCCCCGTCGGCTCCGCCATCCAGATACAAACCGAAGTTAGTGTGTTTAACCACTTGCAAACTGTTGTAGCGACCGATTAAAGCCATGTCCAATACCCTCATTACGTGGGCAGCATTCTACCCGAGTTTGGCCCGGTAAATTGGAGCAGCGCAGCAAGGCTTTCACATTTTTTACAAAAGGCCTGATTTATCAAGGATTTTTGCCTCGACCCTAGGACCACTCGTCAGCCCGACGAGCCCTCAAGCCCCTGCCGAGCAGCGCAAAAACAACCCGATGATATGAATTAAAACAGCGGGTTAGCGGACGCGTAGAGTGTTGATTATGTGCAATGCCACGGTGCTTATAATATTTCAGGAGGATATTTAACAAGCAATTGTCAAGTATTTCAGTTACTATCGCTGGCCAAGTTATTTTCTACAGGTGAATAGCCGCCATGCGTGTAAAAGCATCCGCCAGCAAAGTAAAGCCAGCTCCCGCTGTTGAAACCAGTGATTCAATCAATGCGCAAATTGCCGCATTCTTGAAGTCCGGTGGCGAGATCCAGCAAATTGACAAAGGCGTCAGCGGCCAAACTTTCGGCGCATCCAAACAGATTTCGCTGGGTAAAAAGTAATATCCCCCGCTTTATAGTGGTCCTGATGCGCTTTGCCTTCCAAAGCGCTGGGACTCCTGAACCCCCTCCTCTCAAGAAATCGACGAACGGCCCCCATCTGCCGGCATACATCCGTATGCTTGAACCTCTCTAAACCAAGCCTTCGAGCCAATCACTGCATCCAGTTGTCAAGGGAGTGACCTATGCTCACACGAGCGTTACTGCTCACCGGCACATTGCTGTCCAGCGCGGCTGTCAACGCACAGGTGTTTTCACGCGAGCTGGGCGACTTCGACCTCAGAATGGGCACCCAGCCCAGCCGCAGCATGGCCCAAGGCCTGGTCAAGCCGACCAGCCCGGGTTCTACCTTCCATGGCGGCCTGGACCTCACGCACAACAGCGGCTGGTATGTCGGCCAATGGGCACCGACCATGGGCCTCAAGCCCGGCAGCAACCTGGAAGTCGATTCCTACCTCGGTTACAAACACCCGTTTGACCAGACCCTGAGCTATGAACTGGGGATGATTCATTACAGCTACCCCAAGGTCAGCCCCATGGACAGCCAGCAGTTTTATGCGGGGCTGACAGTGTTGGGTACGCGCTTTGGCGCAGCGTTCAGCAATGACCCGGATCGACGCGACAGCACCGTGTTTGCCGATTTGGGCGCCAATCGCACGCTGGGCGTCGGGGTCAGCCTGAAATACACCACCCACCAACTGGGCACGCCGGTATCCATCGCCGATGGCGGCAGCGTGCGTACGTTCAATGATTGGTCGATCACCTTCTCACGGCCCTGGATGGGCGTGAACCTGAACGTGATCTACAGCGACTCCAGCCTCGACGGCGGTGATTGCTCGGCGTACTCGGGGCAAAACCCGCAATGCGATGGGTTACTGACGTTCAAGGCTGAACGTACGTTTTATTGAGAGAGGGATTACAAAGCCTTCGCGTCTTCGACGCCGCGCTGTCGCGCATCAAACAGACCACTGTAGTCGCTGACGAGGTACGAAGGCTGCGATCGGCCTGCGTGGTTTAACGGAGCCTCTTACGGCTTAGATCAAGATCAAAAACCAGATCAAGATCAAAAGATCGCGAGCAAGCTCGCTCCTACAGGGTCTTATGAGCGAGCTTGCCTCGCGATCTTTTGCTCTTAAAAGACCGAGAGGCAAACCTTATCCGTAAACCTTACTCAGCAGCCGGGGCTTCTGGCTTGCGGCGCTTGAGCGGCGCCATGCCGTCCTTGCTGACCAGCGACAGAGCGTCGGTCTTCGGGCGGTTGGCAATTTTGCGTTTGGTCGGAGCCTTGGCGCCGGTCTTTTTCTTGTCGCCTTTGCCGTCAGTCTTTTTCTTCTTCACGCCCACGGCTTTACCCGAAGCCTTGACCTTTTTCGGCCCGCTGTAGGTGCCTTTGACTTCTTTGATCACGCGGCGCTCGAAGCTTTGCTTCAAGTAGCGCTCGATGCTGGACATGAGGTTCCAGTCACCGTGGCAGATCAGCGAGATCGCCAGACCGTCGTTGCCGGCACGGCCAGTACGGCCAATACGGTGAACGTATTCGTCGCCGCTGCGTGGCATGTCGAAGTTGATCACCAGATCCAGACCTTCAACGTCCAGACCACGGGCAGCCACGTCGGTGGCGACCAGAATTTTCACGCCGCCCTGCTTCAGGCGATCAATGGCCAGCTTGCGGTCTTTTTGGTCTTTCTCACCGTGCAAGACAAACGCCTTGTACTCCTGAGCCACCAGACGGCCGTAGATACGGTCGGCCATGGCGCGGGTGTTGGTGAAGACGATGGCTTTTTGATAAGTCTCGTTGGCCAGCAACCAGTTCACGATTTGTTCTTTGTGCTGGTTGTGGTCAGCGGTGATCACTTGCTGACGCGTGGTAGCGTTCAGCTGGCTGACCTGGTTGAGCTGCAAGTGCTCAGGGTTGTTCAAGACTTTGCCGATCATCTCACGCAGGCCCGAACCACCGGTGGTGGCCGAGAACAACATGGTTTGCTGACGGTTAGGGCATTCGTCAACCAGACGCTGCACGTCTTCGGCGAAGCCCATGTCGAGCATGCGGTCAGCTTCGTCGAGCACCAGCACTTCAACTTCGTTGAGTTGCAGGTTGCCGGCGTTCAGTTGCTCCAGCAAACGGCCTGGCGTGCCGATCAGGATGTCAGGCACTTTGCGCAACATGGCGGCCTGCACCTTGAAGTCTTCACCACCGGTGATCAGGCCGGATTTGATGAACGTGAACTGCGAAAAGCGTTCAACTTCTTTCAAGGTTTGCTGCGCCAACTCGCGGGTCGGCAGCAAAATCAACGCTTTGATGCTGACACGGATTTTGGCTGGGCCAATCAGGCGATTGAGAATCGGCAGAACGAAAGCAGCGGTTTTGCCACTCCCGGTTTGAGCTGTAACCCGCAGGTCACGCCCCTCGAGCGCGAGCGGGATGGCCGCTGCTTGCACAGGCGTAGGCTCGACAAATTTAAGCTCGGCCACAGCTTTAAGCAGGCGTTCGTGCAGGGCGAAATCGGAAAACACGGGTGCTACCTCGAAGAAATGCGAAAAATCAGCGGCATAGAGTAACGGTTTCGAGCGCTCAGGCCGAGTTTCTTTGCACCAACGGCGCGAAACAAATGCTTTTTTAGGGTCTTTAGTCCAAAGACAGCCCCTAAATCGTCTTGAGATGGTCTAATCCCATGGCCATTTCTTTTGGGATAACGCTTTAACTTATGGATACTCAAACACTCTGGAGCGAATTTGAACGCCTTTGGGCCAACCTGGATAACTATCCTTGGCTGTCGTCCGTTCTGGGACTGATCGTATTGGTGAGCGTCGCCCTGCTCGCCGGTCACATTGCCCGCATCATTATCTTGCGTGTTACCAAAATGCTCGCGCGCCAGCCAGCCCTGCACTGGGTCAGCGATTTGCGCGAACACAAAGTGTTCCATCGCGTGGCGCAAATGACGCCGTCACTGATGATCCAGTTTGGCCGCAATTTGGTCCCCGACCTGAGCGACAACGGTCGCCAATTCCTCGGCAACCTGGCCCTGGCCATCACCATCTTTGTGTTGACGCGGGTCATCACCGCCCTGCTCGATGCCTTGCTCGACATCTACGCTCGCACCAACTACGCCAAGACCCGGCCCATCAAGGGCTATATCCAGCTGGGCAAGATGCTGCTGTATGTGTTCTCCGCGATCATCATTGTCGCCACCCTGATCGACCGCTCGCCGATGCTGTTGCTCTCGGGTCTGGGCGCCATGTCTGCGGTTATTTTGTTGGTCTACAAAGACACCCTGTTGTCTTTTGTCGCCAGCGTTCAGTTGACCAGCAACGACCTGCTGCGTGTGGGCGACTGGATCGAAATGCCGCAAGTGGGTGCCGACGGCGATGTCATGGACATCACGCTGCACACCGTCAAAGTGCAGAACTTCGACAAGACCATCGTCTCCATCCCGACCTGGCGCCTGATGTCCGAGTCGTTTAAAAACTGGCGCGGCATGCAGCAATCCGGCGGTCGACGGATCAAGCGCAGCCTGTTTATTGATGCCGCAGGCGTCGGGTTTCTGACCGACGAGCAGGAGCAGCGCCTGGAGCAAGTGCGCTTGCTGAGCGACTATCTGGCACGCAAAAAAGCCGAACTCAAGAGCTGGAACGAAGCCCAGGGCAACGTCGCGGCGTTGTCAGCCAACCGTCGGCGCATGACCAACATAGGTACCTTCCGCGCCTACGCACTGGCCTACCTGCGAAGCCACGCGATGATCCAACCCAACATGACCTGCATGGTGCGACAGATGCAAGCCACGCCCCAGGGCGTGCCACTTGAAATCTACTGCTTCACCCGCACCACGGTGTGGGACGAGTACGAGCAAATCCAGGGCGATATTTTCGACTATTTGTTGTCGGTCTTGCCGGAGTTTGGCTTGAGCGTGTATCAACAGCCAAGTGGCAATGACTTGCGTCAGGGGCTGATGAACAAGATCAACCCGCCGCACGTAGCAGCTGAAGACTGAGTCACGGGTAAGTCGCCGCAGCCAGTGATGGCTGCGGCGACGTGGCAGCGTTAGCTGTGTTTGAACTGCGGATCACCGCTCAGTTCGAATAACAACTTGATGCCTTCGGGCCAGTCACCCAGGCCACTCTCATGATTGATGTGCCTGGCTTGCTGCAACCACACTAATTCACTGCCCCACGCCTCGCTGAAGGCTGTCGCGCGCTCGACGCTGACATAGGGATCATCCGTGCTGGCCACGGTTATCGAGTCAAAGGGCAGTTTCCCCAAGTGCATGGGTGAAAACCCTGACGTGCCTTGCGGATAACTCGGCGCTTCGGTGTCGCTGGGGGCTACCAGCAGCGCGCCGCGAACCCGGTTTTTGGCATCAGCGGGGTACTGCTGCGACCACGCCGCAATCAGGTTGCACGCCAGACTGTGCCCCACCAACACCACCGGTCGCTGGCTGGAAGTGACTTTGTCGTGTAATCGCTGAACCCAGTCAGCGCACACCGGCGTGTTCCAATCGTCTTGCTTGACCCGTTTCAGACCGCTGTAGTTCTTCTCCCAGCGCGTTTGCCAGTGATCTTCCCCCGAATTATTCAGGCCCGGCAAGATCAACACTTTGACTGTCATTCCCACTCCCCTTTAAGGCGTTAGATAGGGTCTGTTGACGTTTCATTGCGGTCGCGACGAGACGTCAACAGACCTTGGGCCTTAAGGACCTTAGCCCCTGATAGCCTTGCGGTCTAGCCGGCTGATCCACACGGCCAGCAGAATCACCGTGCCGCCTAACATTAACCTGCCCAACGGTTCGTGCTGGTTCCAGATCAGCAGGTTCAGCAGCAAACCCACCGGTACATGCAAGTTGTTCATCACCGCCAGGGTGCCGCCGCTGACCAGGCACGCGCCTTTGTTCCACCAGTACATGCCCAGCGCCGTCGACACCAGGCCCAGAAACAGCAACACGCCCCACTGCAACGGTGCGTCGGGCAAAAAGTGCGCTTTGCCAAACAGCAGGAAAGCCGGCAACACCACAATCAAGGCACCCACATAAAAGAACCCGAAACGCCGGTAGCCCGGTAGCTCACTCGGATAACGCACCACCAGTCGTCGGTACAGCACCTGACCGGCGGCATACGTAAAGTTGGCCAGTTGCAGCAGCAGGAAGCCTTTGAAGAAGTCCGGGCTGATGCTGTCGAACCGAATCACCGCAGCCCCGCCAACGGCCACTAGCGCGGCGACCAGCGCCCACGGATTGAAGCGCCGGTTCAGCGCATCTTCAATCAGGGTGACGTGCAGCGGCGTAAGGATGGTGAACAGCAGCACCTCGGGCACCGTGAGCACACGAAAGCTCAGGTACAGGCAGACGTAGGTGATACCAAACTGCAGGGCGCCAATCAGCAGCATGCCGCGCATGAAGCCGGGTTCGACCTGGCGCCAGCGTGTCAGCGGGATAAAGACCAGACCGGCCAGCACCACACGCACCAGCACGGCGAAGTAACTGTCGACGTGCCCCGCCAGATACTCGCCAATAAGGCTGAAGGAAAACGCCTGAATCAGCGTCACAACTAGCAAATAACCCATAAATCTCTCGCCCGGTATTGAGTGGACGCGACCTTAGCGGTTTTTCGGCATGCTGCGCTATCGGCCCGTAAACCGCAGGCAAAAAAAACCCGATCCAGCGCAAGGCTGATCGGGCGATAGCACTCAAAGAAAGTGCCAAGGGAGGTTCGATGCGCGAACCGCTTGCTTGAAGGAGCAGTGGAACGAATTAAGCCATGCAACGATTATCTGTTGATTAACAGACCCGGCTCAGGCCACATCTGAAAGCCTGGCTTTGGCTTGGTTCAACCCTTTTTCCTGGAAGTCGCCGCCCAGATTCATGCCCTCGGCATGGATAAAGGTCACGTCATGGATGCCCACAAAGGCCAGTACCTGGCGCAGGTACGGTTCTTGGTGGTCTGCGGTGCTACCCGCATATATCCCGCCGCGCGCAGTGAGCACGTATGCTTTTTTCCCGGTGAGCAAACCCTGGGGGCCGGTGTCGGTGTATTTGAAAGTCAGGCCGGCGCGCAACACATGGTCCAGCCAGGCTTTGAGGGTGCTGGGGATCGCGAAGTTGTACATCGGCGCCGCCAGTACCAGCACGTCTGCCGCCAGCAACTCATCGGTCAGCTCATTGGAGCGCTGCAAGGAAGCCTGTTCAGCGGCATTACGCTGCGCTTCAGGCTTCATCCAGCCGCCCAGCAAATCGGCGTCCAGATGCGGCACCGGGTTCACAGCCACATCGCGAATGGTCAGGCGATCAGCCGGATGAAGGGTTTTCCAGTGACTGATGAACTGCTGTGTCAGCTCGCGGGAAAAGGAATCCTGTTGGCGAGCGCTGCTTTCGATGATCAGAACATTAGACATGGGCGGTAGGCTCCATCTGTGAATGCTGTAAGGCGATGGAGTGAATCCTAGAGGGCATTTCATTGATGAAAAAGCGTAAATATCTGCTACAACCTATCTATAAATTTGTTTATTAATGAGTACCCTGTACAACAGGCTGCGGCCACACAACGACTCGTTACCAAAGGAATACAACGTGAAAGCGCCCCGCGTGACCCTTGACCAATGGCGCACGCTGCAAGCGGTGGTCGACCACGGTGGCTTTGCGCAAGCTGCTGAGGTGCTGCATCGCTCGCAGTCGTCTGTCAGTTACACCGTCGCTCGCATGCAAGACCAGCTCGGCGTGCCGCTGTTGCGCATCGACGGGCGCAAAGCAGTGCTCACCGAAGCCGGCGGCGTTTTGCTACGACGCTCGCGCCAGCTGGTCAAACAAGCCAGCCAACTTGAAGACCTCGCCCACCACATGGAGCAAGGCTGGGAAGCCGAAGTGCGGCTGGTGGTTGACGCCGCCTACCCGAATGCACGGCTGGTGCGCGCCTTGACCGCTTTTATGCCGCAGAGCCGTGGCTGTCGTGTGCGGCTGCGCGAAGAAGTCCTGTCGGGCGTCGAAGAGGTTTTGCTGGAAGGCGTGGCCGACCTGGCCATCAGCAGTTTCAATATTCCCGGCTACCTGGGCACAGAACTGAGCACCGTCGAATTCATTGCCGTGGCCCATCCCGATCACGCCCTGCATCGCATGCAACGGGTGCTGCACTTCCAGGACCTTGAAAGCCAGTTGCAAGTGGTGATTCGCGACTCGGGCCGCCAGCAACCCCGCGACGTAGGCTGGCTGGGCTCTGAGCAACGCTGGACAGTCGGTAGCCTGGCCACGGCCGCCGCCTTTGTGGGCAGCGGCCTGGGCTTTGCCTGGCTGCCCCGACACATGATCGAGCGCGAGCTTAAAGAAGGCGTGCTCAAAGCGTTGCCACTGGATCAAGGCGGTGACCGCCACCCGGTGTTCTACCTGTACGCCAACAAAGACAAACCGCTGGGCCCGGCGACACAAATACTGGTGGAGTTGTTGCGCACCTTTGATACCGCCCCCCTGGACGCAGCCTTTGCTGCCCCTGAACAGGCATAAAACAAAGATTGCAGCCATGACAGCGGTGGGCAGGAACATAGATCCCGAATATCCTGTCCAAGCTTCGCGGCTGGCCATTCATCAGTGCCAACCTCATCCCGTCATCTATTCAACACACAGCGCGTGCGTTCTCTGACGCTGCTGCTTTCACTTTTCAGGACTTTTGACTTATGTTGAAAAAAATTGCTTTTGCTGCCAGCGCCCTGCTCTTCGCCGCCAACCTGATGGCTGCGACGCCTGCGGCAAACAAAAACGCGCAAACCCCACCTGCTCAAAAAGCCCCTCACGTGCTGCTGGACACCAGTTTCGGTCCGATTGAAATCGAACTGGACCCGGTAAAAGCACCGATCAGCAGCAAAAACTTTTTGAATTATGTCGATAGCGGCTTTTACAACAACACCATTTTCCACCGCGTGATCCCGGGCTTTATGGCTCAGGGCGGCGGGTTCACTGGGCAGATGGTGCAGAAAACAACCCGCGACCCGATCAAGAACGAAGCCAGCAACGGCCTGCATAACGTGCGCGGCACCTTGTCGATGGCACGCACCTCCAACCCGGACTCCGCGACCAGCCAGTTCTTTATCAACGTGGTCGACAACGCGATGCTCGATCCGGGCCGTGATGCCGGTTATGCCGTGTTTGCCAAAGTCGTAAAAGGCATGGATGTGGTGGACAACATCGTCAACACGCAGACCACCAGCAAATCCGGCATGCGCGATGTGCCGATTGACCCTATCTACATCAAGTCTGCCAAACGCATCGACTAATCGCTTCGATTGCTGCGGGGAGCTTGACCGGCCCAGGCCGGTCACACCACTAAAGGAGAGCCCGCTCAGCGGGCGTCAGTGACCATGCTTTATCGTCGTTTTGAACAACTGATCGATATTTTTCGCGAAGCTCCCAGCGCCACACCGCCCAACACCGTTTGGGCGTTTTACATCTATTACCTGCGCCAGGTCTGGCCACTGTTTGCCGCCTTGCTGGTGGTCGGGCTGGTCGCCGCCTTGATTGAAGTCTCGCTGTTCAGCTACTTGAGCACCCTGATCGATCTGGCCCAGGGCACGCCCAATACTGAGTTTTTCAGCATTCACAGTGGTGAGCTGATCTGGATGGCAGTGGTTGCGCTGATCATTCGCCCGGTATTTTTCGGCCTGCATGATCTGCTCGTGCACCAGACTCTGAGCCCGAGCATGACCAGCATGATCCGCTGGCAAAACCACAACTATGTGCTCAAACAAAGCCTCAACTTTTTCCAGAACGACTTCGCCGGGCGCATTGCCCAGCGCATCATGCAAACCGGCAACTCGCTGCGTGACTCTGCGGTGCAGGCCGTCGATGCGTTGTGGCACGTGCTGATCTACGCCATCAGTTCGCTGGTGCTGTTTGCCGAAGCGGACTGGCGGCTGATGATCCCGCTGCTGACCTGGATCGTGCTCTACATCGGCGCGTTGTATTACTTCGTCCCACGGGTCAAGGAACGCTCGGTGGTGTCTTCGGATGCGCGCTCTAAATTGATGGGCCGGATCGTTGACGGTTACACCAACATCACCACCCTCAAGCTCTTTGCCCACACCAATTACGAGCAGCAGTACGCCCGCGAAGCGATCATCGAACAAACCGAAAAAACCCAACTGGCAAGCCGCGTCGTGACTAGCATGGACGTGACCATCACCTCCATGAACGGCCTGCTGATTGTCAGCACCAGCGGCCTTGCGCTGTGGTTGTGGAGCCAGTCACTGATCAGCGTGGGCGCCATTGCGCTGGCCACTGGCCTGGTGATTCGTATCGTCAACATGTCTGGCTGGATCATGTGGGTGGTCAACGGCATTTTTGAAAACATCGGCATGGTCCAGGACGGTCTCCAAACCATTGCGCAACCCGTTACGGTCAAGGACAAGGACAACGCGCCACGCCTGAAGGTCGATCGCGGTGAAGTGCGTTTTGAACACGTGGACTTTCACTACGGCAAACAGAGCGGGATCATTAGCGACCTGAACTTGGTGATTAAACCCGGCGAAAAAATCGGCTTGATCGGACCGTCCGGGGCGGGCAAATCGACCCTGGTAAACCTGCTTTTGCGCCTGTATGACCTGCAAGGCGGGAAAATTCTGATAGACGGTCAGAATATCGCCGAAGTGACGCAAGAAAGCCTGCGCGAACAGATAGGAATGATCACTCAGGACACGTCTTTGCTGCACCGTTCGATCCGCGACAACTTGCTGTATGGCAAGCCGGACGCCACCGACGATGAACTCTGGGCAGCCGTGCGAAAAGCCCGTGCCGATGAGTTTATTCCTGCCCTTTCCGATGCTCAGGGGCGTACCGGTTTTGACGCCCATGTGGGCGAGCGCGGGGTCAAATTGTCGGGTGGTCAGCGCCAGCGCATCGCTATAGCACGGGTGTTGCTGAAGAATGCGCCGATCCTGATCATGGACGAAGCGACCTCGGCGCTGGACTCCGAAGTCGAAGCCGCGATCCAGGAAAGTCTCGAAACCTTGATGCAAGGTAAAACCGTGATTGCCATCGCTCACCGGCTTTCGACCATCGCACGTATGGACCGTTTGGTCGTCCTCGAAAAAGGTCAGATTGCCGAGTCCGGCACCCACGCCGAACTGCTCGCACATGGCGGTTTGTATGCCCGTCTGTGGCAACACCAAACGGGTGGATTTGTCGGCCTCGACTGATCCAAAAAAACACAACCTGTAAAGCCCGCGCAACACATCGCCAGAGCCCGTCGTTAAAGGGCTCTGGCGTTTTTTTTGAGGTCTGGAAAATCCCCGGTCGCCTGCTGTAATGACGTAAAGATTCAGATGAATCTTGTCGTCAATTGCAGGATGCACAATCGTGTTTTTTGATCGATAGAGTTATCTATCCTGGATCCTTAAATGAACTTGCTCAAACGTTCGGCAACGGAGTTGGTGGGTACTTTCTGGCTGGTACTTGGCGGTTGTGGCAGCGCGGTGCTGGCAGCCGCTTTTCCCAATGTGGGGATCGGCCTGCTCGGTGTTGCCCTGGCCTTTGGCTTGACCGTGCTGACCATGGCGTTCGCCATCGGGCACATCTCGGGCTGCCACCTCAACCCGGCAGTGTCATTTGGGTTGTGGGTGGGTGGCCGTTTTCCTGCCAAAGAGTTGCCCGCCTACATCATTGCCCAAGTACTGGGCGGGATGATTGCGGCAGCCCTGTTGTACTTCATTGCCAGCGGCAAGCCCGGCTTTGATCTGGCCGCCAGTGGCCTTGCCGCCAACGGTTATGGCGAGCACTCGCCCGGCGGTTATTCAATGATCTCGGGACTGGTGTGCGAAGTGGTCATGAGTGCAATGTTTATCCTGATCATCATGGGCGCCACTGACAAACGGGTCCCGCCAGGCCTGGCACCGATTGCCATTGGCCTGGCCTTGACCCTGATTCACCTGATCTCCATCCCGGTGACCAATACCTCGGTCAACCCCGCGCGCAGCACCGGCCCGGCGTTGATAGTGGGCGGCTGGGCCCTTGAGCAGTTGTGGATGTTCTGGTTGGCGCCATTGATCGGTGCGACCATCGGTGCCCTGACATACCGCTGGCTGGGGTCTGTTGATGTGTCATTGCAGACGAGCCAGCCGCCGTTGGCCAGCGAACACGTTTAACCGCAAAACCGGCGAGAATCAGGCCTGCCGGTATGGCAGCGCCGTTCTCGCCTCTTCGGCATAGGCCAGCACGCCCTCTCGCTCACGCGCCAGAAAATCACTGACGGCAGCTTTCAAGCCCTGATGGCGCAGGTAATGCCAAGAGTGCGTAATCACCGGTTCAAAGCCGCGTATCAGTTTGTGCTCGCCCTGAGCGCCGGCATCAAACCGCTGGATGCCGTGAGCGATGGCGTAATCCATGCCCTGGTAAAAACAGGTTTCGAAATGCAAACGGTCGAACTCGGCCAAACAACCCCAGTAACGACCATACAAGCTGCCGCCCCCGATCAGGCTAAAAGCCATGGCCACCGGGGTTGAGCCTTGTTTGGCCAGCACCACGCGAATCGCTTCGGGCATGCGCTCGGCCAGCAAGCTGAAAAAGTCACGGGTCAGGTACGGCGTCTGGCGTCGCACCGCGTAGGTGTTGGCGTAGCAGGCGTAGACAAAATCCCACTGCACCTCAGTCACTTGCTGGCCCTCCAGCCATTCAAACTCGAACCCCTGCCCCGCCACTTGCTCGCGCTCTTTGCGCATTTGCTTGCGCTTGCGCGAACTCAGAACGTCGAGAAAATCCTGAAAATCGCGGTACTCGCGGTTTTGCCAATGGAACTGACAGCCCAACCGTTGCAACCAGCCAGGCTGTTGCGCCAACGCGGTATCCGCCAGCGCATCGGTGAAGTTGATGTGCGCGCTGGACAGCCCTTCGATCTCCAGATAACCGGGCAATGCGGCCAATAATTCGAAACCGTCTTCAGGTCGTGCGGCCAGCAATCGCGGGCCGCTCACCGGGCTGAAAGGCACTGCGGTCAGCAGTTTGGGGTAGTACTCGATCCCGGCCCGCTCACAGGCGTTCGCCCATTCGTGATCGAACACGTACTCGCCGTAGGAATGCCATTTTCGGTAACTGGGCAATGCCGCCAGCACACGATCGTTTTCAACGTGCAGCAGGTGTTCAGACTGCCAGCCGGAATGCGGGCCCAGGCTGCCACTGTCCTCCAGCGCACTGAGGAACCCATGGCGAAGGAACGGTTGCGCCACCGGCACCAGCGCATCCCATTGCTCGGCCGAGATGGCGGACAGGCTGTCCAGACGTTGTAACGGCATTCAAAAGCCCCGGGCTATTGCTTTAGAACGGCGATGTTAGCACCCGCTTATGACACTGCGCCTTTTACATTTCAACACAATGGCTGGATCCCTTAGAAACCCACGCCTGTAGATGAGTCGATTCAGCTCGAGAGTGCGTTGTCACAGAGTTGCTATCACTGTGCCACTTTTCTGTCATATCCAATCGTGATACTGGCGCCGCTTCTTAGAAGTCGGGGTTATGAGTGAGCGCTTATCAACCCACGTAAACATCAAATTAGCGAGCCCATAAGGGCCGAGTGTTTTTGGGGTGGCAACGTCCATCTCACTACTGGGAGATTCATATGCGTCTTGTTTCTACACGGATTGCGGCGGGACTGTGTGGCGGGCTGGTATTAGGCATGAGTGTTCCAGCAAGCGCTGGCGTTGATGCAAAACTACTGGAAATGCTCAAGGCAAACGGCTCTATTTCTGCGGCGCAGTACGCCGAACTGCAAACCGAGTTGACCAGCGAGAAACAAGCTCAACAAGAAGCCGCTGCGGACCAGGTTAAAAAATCTGACCTCAGCGCTTTCGAACAAAAAGTGGCCTGGGCTGCCAAAACCGAATTCAAGGGCGATGTTCGGGTCCGTCAGGAAACCGTCAAAATTGATGGCGAATCCGATGGCAAAAACCGTGACCGCCAACGTATTCGTGCTCGCCTGGGTGCTTACACCGAAATCAACCCACAAGTGAACACCGGCATCCGTATCGCCACCGGCGGCAGCGACGACGCACGCTCCACCAACCAGGACCTGGACAACTACTTCGACAAGAAGCAGCTGTGGCTGGACATGGCTTACGTTGACTATCACCCGACAGCGATCAAAAACCTGCACCTGGTGGGCGGCAAGATGCCACAACAGTGGGTCAGCATGGGCGACGTGATCTGGGATAGCGACATCAACCCTGAAGGTGTGTCTGCCTCCTACAAAACCAACCTGGGCAGCAGCGGCGTCGAAGTGTTCGGCAGCACCGGCTACTACACCCTCAAAGACAACGTGAACGGCGATGGCGTGCAGTTCAAAAATGACTTGAGCATGTATGCCGGCCAGCTGGGTGCACGTTTCGCACCGACCGACAGCCTGAAAGTGACCCTGGGTGGTAGCGTTTACGGCTTCCACAACGACGAAGACAGCCGCTGCCCAACCACCGGCACCAAAACCACGCCGTGCGCCCTGGCCGTTAACGGCAACAGCACCAGCGAGTTCCGTCTGTGGGAAGGTTTCGGTCAGGTCGACATCGCCAACCTGCCGGTTCCGCTATCGCTGTACGGCCAATACGTGCACAACTCCGAGACCGACAGCGATCAGGACGACGCCTGGTTGGTGGGTTTCAAGAGCAAGCTCAACGCCTTCAGCCTGGACTACAACTACCGCGACATTCAGCGTAACGCCGTGGTCGGCGCCTTCACTGACTCTGACTTCGCCAACGGCACCACCGGTTCTCGCGGTCACAAGTTCAAAGTGGGTTACGAAATCGACAAGAACTTTGGTGTCGGCGTGACGTACTTCCTGACCAAGGCTGACTACGCAACCTCCACCCAGAAAGATGCCAGCACCAACACGCTGCAACTGGACGTAGAAGCCAAGTTCTAAACCGTTTCACGCAACAAACACGCCGCTGAATTCTTTCAGCGGTGTGTGTTTACCCGCAGTGCGTGAATGCCGTCGGTCCCCATCACATCCCCGACGGCATTCGCGTTTGCGCCCTACTGCTGACGCGATTGTTCGCTCAGCATCCGCTCAACCGTCGCGTCCAGGTCATTGGGCAGCGGTTCGGGCAGCGCCTTCAACGTGGCACTCATCAAGCGCATTTGCCGGATAAAACGCCGACAATTGGGGCAAAACAGCAAATGATGGCGCATCTGCAAACGTTCACGAACACTCAACTGCCGGTCCATGTGGTCACTTGATCGCGCAACGTATTGCTTGCAGCTCAACATTCGCCGGTCTCCTCGAAATGCTCCACGGTCGCAAAAACTTTAAGCCGGGCACGATGCACCAGCACTCGGGCATTAGAGAGCGATATGTCGAGAAGATTACAAATCTGCTCCAACTCCAGCCCCTGGCGTTCACGCAATAGCAGCACCGAGCTTTGCAGTTGCGGCAGGCTGAGCAGCGTGCGCTCAAGGCATTCACGCAACTCTTGTTCCGTGAGCAGCGCTTCCGGGGTGTCCTGGTGCCAGGCATAAGGCGCCAATAACCAGTGGCCATCGCTGGCAAAGCGCTCATCATCAACCGTACCGTGGGGTGACGGCAGGTCGTCGAGCAAGACTTCGCGACGATTGTGTTTAAGGCGGGTTTTGGCGGCGTTGGCGGTGATGGTTAGCAGCCAGGTCTTGAGGGTGGAACGGCCTTCGAACCCCCGCAGGTTGCGCACCACTGATAACCAGGCGTCCTGAACGACTTCATCGGCATGCCGACTGCCGACAATCGCATAGGCCACAGCAAGCATGGCCCCTTGATAGGTACTGACCAGTTGCCGAAAAGCCTGTTGCTCACCGGCGAGCAGGCGCTGGAGTATTTCAGAGTCGTCAGCAGCAGCCATTAACGCTCCCGGGGCAGAATCGACCACCCTAGTGGGAGCGGGCTTGCTCGCGATGCAAACAACGCGGTGCTCAAGACAAACCGAGCTGCCTGAATCGCGAGCAAGCC
>NZ_JASCPQ010000076.1:0-28872 GCF_029959305.1 Pseudomonas sp. PS01297 | reverse complement strand
GGCTTGCTCGCGATTGCATCAACGCGCCGCTTCAGAAAACCCGCAGCGCCTGTATCGCGAGCAAGCCCGCTCCCACAAAGGCCGACCGTCATGCATAACCCCTGCGCCGTGATCCCGGTGTACAACCATGAAACCGCCGTGCCCGCCGTGGTCGCGGCGTTGCAGGCCGCAGGTTTGCCCTGTGTACTGGTCGACGACGCCAGCAGCCCCGCGTGCAGCGCCGTGCTCATCGAGCTGGCCCGGCACGAGCACATCTACCTGGTGCGGCTGGCCGTCAACCAAGGCAAAGGCGGCGCCGTGATGGCCGGTTTGCGCGAGGCCTCACGTCTGGGCTTTACCCATGCGTTGCAAGTCGATGCAGACGGCCAGCACGACCTCAGCGATGTCACGGCCTTTATCCAGGCCTCGCAGCACAGCCCCGAGGCGCTGATTTGCGGTTACCCGCAATACGACGCCAGCGTACCTAAAGGCCGCTTGTATGCACGCTATCTGACCCATGTGTGGGTGTGGATCAACAGCCTGTCACTGCGTATTCCCGATTCGATGTGCGGCTTTCGGGTGTACCCGCTGGCGCCGACACTGGCACTGCTCGACTCAGTCAAGCTGGGTAAACGCATGGACTTCGACCCCGAGATCCTCGTGCGCCTGGCGTGGCGCAATCAGCCGATGCAGTGGCTGGCAACCAAGGTGCATTACCCGCAAGACGGCCTCTCGCACTTTCGCCTGTTCCATGACAACGCCCTGATCTCGGCCATGCACACCAAACTGTTCTTCGGCATGTTGGTGCGTTTGCCGAGCATTCTATGGAGGCGCTGGCGGGCATGAGCGATACACCACAGCATTGGGCCGAGCATAAAGAGCGGGGCAATTTTTGGCTGATGAAGCTCACGGCCTTCGGGGTCAAAGTACTCGGTCGCCGCCTGCTGGCCCCCGTGTTGTACGCCATCGTGCTGTACTTTTTTGTCTTCGGCCGCAAAGCCCGACGCAGCATCTGGCACTACCAGCAGCACCTGGCCGACTGGAGCGGGCAGCCCGCCTTGCGCCCCACGCCGTGGCGGGTGTTCGGCCAGTTCATGGCGTTTGCCGACGCGCTGCTCGACAAGCTCGACGTGTGGAACGGCCGCCTCAAGACCCAAGACATCGAAATCATCGACCCCGCCCGGCTGCGCGAGCAAATGCGCGCTGAGCGCGGGCAAATGCTGGTGGGCGCTCATTTGGGCAACCTTGAGGTGTGCCGGGCCCTCGCTGAACTGGGAGAGAAAATCACCCTGAACGTGCTGGTGCACACCCGCCATGCCGAGCACTTCAACCGTTTGCTGGGCGAGGCCGGGGCCACGCATGTGCGCCTGATTCAAGTCAGCGAGCTCAACCCCGGCGTCATGCTGCAATTGAGCCAACGCCTGGAAAACGGCGAGTGGCTGGCCATCGCCGGTGACCGCGTGCCGCTGCATGGCGCACGCACCGCGCTGGTCAACTTTCTCGGCCACCCGGCACCCTTTCCGCAGGGCCCGTGGTTGCTGGCCGGGTTGCTCAAGTGCCCGGTCAATTTATTGTTTTGCCTGAAACACCAAGGCCGCTATCGGGTGGTTATCGAGCCCTTCGCCGAGGCCATTGAGTGGCGGCGCAGCGACCGCGAACAGGTGATCGCCGAGTGGGCTGCGCGCTATGCCGAACGGCTGGGGCATTACTGCCTTGAGGCGCCGCAACAATGGTTTAACTTTTACCCTTTCTGGAAAACCGATGACGACGCATCAGCATGAGCCAGTAACCTTCGGCCAAACCCCGTTGCGCATTGAAGACGTGCTGGCACTGGCCAATCGTCAGGTGCCGACCCGTTTGCAAGACGACGCCGAGTACCGCGAACGCATCGCCAAAGGCGCGCGCTTTCTCGACTCATTGCTCGACAAAGAAGGCGTGATCTACGGCGTGACCACCGGCTACGGCGACTCGTGCGTGGTGGCGGTGCCGCTGGAGCATGTCGAAGCGCTGCCACGTCACCTCTACACCTTCCACGGCTGTGGCCTGGGCAAAATGCTTGATGCCCAGGCGACCCGCGCCGTGCTGGCCGCCCGCTTGCAGTCGCTGTGCCACGGGGTGTCCGGGGTGCGCGTTGAACTGCTGGAGCGCCTGCAAGGGTTTATTGCCCACGACATTTTGCCGCTCATCCCCGAAGAGGGCTCGGTAGGCGCTAGCGGTGACCTGACGCCGCTGTCTTATGTGGCGGCCACCTTGTCGGGCGAGCGCGAGGTCATGTTCAACGGCGAGCGCCGACTGGCGGCTGACGTGCACCGCGAACTGGGCTGGACGCCGCTGGTGCTGCGGCCCAAGGAAGCGCTGGCGCTGATGAACGGCACGGCCGTGATGACCGGCCTTGCGTGCCTGGCGTACGCCCGCGCCGATTACCTGCTCAAGTTGGCAACCCGCATCACGGCACTCAACGTGGTGGCGTTGCAAGGTAACCCTGAACACTTCGATGAGCGTCTGTTCGCTGCCAAGCCGCATCCGGGGCAGATGCAAGTGGCCGCGTGGTTGCGCCAGGACCTCGCCATCGACGCCCCGACCGCGCCGCTGCATCGCCTGCAAGACCGTTACTCGCTGCGCTGCGCGCCCCACGTGCTGGGCGTGCTGGCCGACAGCCTGAACTGGCTGCGCGGGTTTATCGAAGTCGAACTCAACAGCGCCAACGACAACCCGATCATCGACGCCGAAGAAGAACGCGTGCTGCACGGCGGGCACTTCTATGGAGGGCACATTGCCTTCGCCATGGACAGCCTCAAAACCCTGGTGGCCAACGTGGCCGACCTGCTTGATCGCCAACTCGCCTTGCTGGTAGACGTGCGTTACAACCACGGCTTGCCGAGCAACCTCTCGGGCGCCAGCGCCGAGCGGGCGATGCTCAACCACGGTTTTAAAGCGGTGCAGATCGGCGCCAGCGCCTGGACCGCCGAAGCCCTGAAAAACACGATGCCGGCCAGCGTCTTCTCGCGCTCAACCGAATGCCACAACCAAGACAAAGTAAGCATGGGCACCATCGCCGCCCGTGACGCCATTCGTGTGCTGGAGCTGACCGAGCAAGTGGCCGCCGCGACCTTGCTGGCGGCCAACCAAGGTGTGTGGCTGCGCAGCCGCGACGCAGACGCACGCCCGTTACCCACCGCACTGGCCGAGATGCACGCTGAACTGGCCAAGGATTTCGCCCCCGTCATTGAAGACCGCGCACTGGAAGCCGAACTGCGCCTGTGCCTGGCCCGTATTGCCCAACAACACTGGAGGCTGCATGCGTAGCAAAGGCGTTTTGCACGTCGACACCGAAGTCTTGGTGCCGTTTTTCGACATCGACACCATGCACGTGGTGTGGCATGGGCATTACGTCAAATACCTCGAAGTCGCCCGCTGCGCCTTGCTCGATCACATCGGGCACAACTACACGCAGATGCTCGACGCGGGCTACGCGTGGCCGGTGATCGACCTGCAACTGCGCTATGTGCGCGGCGCCACCTTCGGCCAACGGATCAACGTGCGCGCAAGCCTGGTGGAATGGGAGAACCGTCTGAAGATCAACTACCTGATTACCGATGCGGCCACCGGCGAACGCCTGACCCGCGCCTGCACGGTGCAGGTCGCAGTCAGGATTGCCGACCGGGAAATGCAACTGGCGTCGCCCCAATGCTTGATCGATGCGATTGCGAAGGTGCTGGTATGAAGCTGATTGCTGTTCTGTGTAGTCGCTGCCGCAGGCTGCGATCGAGCCCGAAGGGGTCGCGCTTTATCAAGAGCGAAGGTCCTTCGGCCCTTATCGCAGCCTTCGGCAGCGGCTACAGGGTGCTGGCTGTCGCCGCGATTGTGTTGGTATCACCATTGGCCCACGCCTTCGACCTGCAACAACTGAGCGATCAACTGGCCAGGCCGCAGGTGATCCACGGTGATTTCATCCAGGAAAAATACCTGCGCGCGCTCCCCAAACCGCTGACCAGCACCGGCACCTTTGTGCTGGCCAAAGATCACGGCCTGTTGTGGCAACTCAACACCCCGCTGAAACAGGACTACCGCATCACCGCCCTCGGCATTGCCCGACGCAATGGCAGCGAGTGGCAAATGCTCCCTGGCAAGAGCGCAGGCGCCGAGCAGAACCGCCTGTTCCTGGCCGTGCTGCAAGGCGACAGCAGCGGGCTTGCGCGTGATTTCGAGCTGCGTCTGCAAGGCGAACCGACGCAGTGGACGCTCACCCTGACCCCGCGCTCGCTGTTGCTCAAGCAGGTGTTCACACAAATCAACATCGACGGCGGCGAGCTGGTGCAACGCATCGAGTTGCAGGAAACCCAAGGCGACAGCACCGTGCTGAAGCTGCAAAACAGCACCCGCCACTTACCCTTGAGCGACGCGGAGCAGCACGACTTTGCGCAGTGAACGCTGGTTGCCCCGGGGCTTTTTGATCCTGCTGCTGGCCGTGCTCGCCCTGGCCGGCTGGCAATGGCGGCATGGCCCGCCGCTGTCGGCCAACCTGATGGAACTGGTGCCCGGCCACACTCCGGACGCACTGCTACAGAGCGCCGAGCAGCGCATGCAAGAACCCCTCAACCGAGAGGTGTTGCTGCTGGTGGGCAGCGCCGATCGCCAGCAAGCCATTACCACTGCTCGCCAGTTGGGCGAGCAATGGCTGGCCAGCGGGTTGTTTGAAAAGGTCCAGTGGAACCTGCAAGCCGACTTGCCCGCCCTGCGCGAGCAACTGCTGCGCGGGCGCCTGGCAATGCTCGCGCAAGCTGACCGCACACAACTGATCGAACACCCAGACGCCTTTATCCAGCAGCGGGTGCAGGCGCTGTTCGACCCGTTCAGCGGCTTCAGCCTGGTGCCCAGCCAGGACGACTGGCTGGGCCTGACCGGGCGCATCCAGAACAGCCAGCCGCAACGCGGCGCGGTGCAGTTGGACATCGGCAGCGGCGCCTTGATCGCTGACGCCGACGGCAAAAGCTGGGTATTGCTGCGCGCACGCACGCAGGGCAATGCCTTTGACATGAAGCTGCCCCTGCAAGTGGCCGCACTGGTTGAACGCAGCCGCGAACAGGCCGCCAGCCAGAACGTGCAACTGCTCGCCGCCAGTGGCCTGCTCTACGCCGCCAGCGGCCAACAACAAGCCACCCGTGAGATCACCTGGGTAGGCGGCGGGGCCACCTTCGGAATTTTGCTCCTGTTGCTGCTCGCGTTTCGCCGCTGGCGCGTGCTGCTGGCCTTTGTTCCGGTGCTGGTGGGCATGCTGTTTGGCGTCGTGGCCTGTGTCGGGTTTTTTGGCAGCCTGCACGTGATGACGTTAGTGCTGGGCTCCAGCCTGATCGGCGTGGCCGTCGATTACCCGCTGCATTACCTGTCCAAAAGCTGGAGCCTCAAGCCGTGGCGCAGCTGGCCTGCCGTGCGCCTGACATTGCCCGGCTTGAGCCTGAGCCTGGCCACCAGTTGCATCGGTTATCTGGCCTTGGCGTTTACCCCGTTTCCAGCGTTGACCCAAATCGCGATCTTCTCGGCAGCAGGCTTGGTCGGGGCGTATCTGAGCGCCGTGTGCCTGCTGCCCGCGCTGCTCAACGGTATGACGTTACAGCCCGCGCAATGGCCGTTACGCCTCGCGCAGCGCCTGCTGGATGCGCGGGCAGCGCTGTTGAAAAAGGTCCCCACGCCCGCGCTATTGGCCTTGTTGCTGGCCTTTTGTGCAGCGGGCCTGTGGCAACTGACCAGCAAAAACGATATTCGCCAATGGGTCGGTGCACCGCCCCAACTGACGGCACACGCCCAGGCCATTGCACGCATTACCGGCTACCAACCGACCAGCCAGTTCTTTTTGGTGCGCGCCGACAATGAGCAGCAACTGCTTGAGCGCCAAACCGTGCTGCGCGAGCGGCTGGATCAACTGGTCAGCACCGGCAAGCTACAAGGCTATTTGGCGCTGGGCCAATTGGTCAGCCTGCCGAGCGAGCAACAACACCTGCGCACGGCCTTGAAGCAACTGCCAGAGCACTGGCAACCGCTGCTGGAACTGGGCGTGCCCGAGGCCGCGCTGCAACACGAACTCGCGCAGTTAGAGGCGTTGCCCGAGCAAACTATCGACGCCGCGCTCACCGGGCCATTGGCCGAACCGTGGCGCGCGTTGTGGTTGGGCAAACAGGGCAACGGCGTGGCCGCCATGGTCAGCCTGCAAGGCTTGAACAACCCCGACCTGTTGCGCGAACAAGCCCAAGGCCTGCCCGGCGTGCAGTGGGTGGATCGCTTGGGCGACTTGAACGGCGTGTTCGCGGCCACGCAGATCAGCGCGGCAGAATTGAAGCTGTTGTCGTGCGTGTTGATCGTCTTGCTGTTGATCGCGCCCTTTGGCTTAAGCGGCGCGCTGCGCATGGTTGCACTGCCGCTGTTAGCCGCACTGTGCAGCGTGGCCAGCCTCGGCTGGTTGGGGCAGCCGCTGACCCTGTTCAGCCTGTTCGGGTTATTGCTGGTGACGGCGATCAGCGTCGATTACGCGATTTTGATGCGTGAACACATCGGCGGGGCTGCCGTCAGCCTGCTCGGCACCTTGCTCGCCGCGCTGACTACCTGGCTGTCGTTCGGTTTGCTGGCGGTGTCCAGTACACCCGCGGTCAGCAACTTCGGGTTGTCGGTGAGCCTCGGCCTGGCCTTCAGCTTTATGCTCGCGCCGTGGGCCGGTCAGCAAACGCCGCACACCCCGCGTTATTCTTCATTGCCACGGAGGCCCCATGAAACCCCTTAGCGATACCTACGTAGAAGAAACCCGGTTCGGGTTTTGGTTTTTGCGCAGCCACACCTGGCAGCACCATGTGCTGCGGGTGGCGATCAATGACTTGCGCGGCTTGTTCAGCGAGCCGCCGCCGTCTGCGCCGGTCATCCTGGATGCCGGTTGCGGGCAGGGCAAGTCGTTTCAGTACCTGCATAAAACCTTCGCCCCCAAGCGTTTGATCGGGCTCGATGCCGACCCGCTGAGCCTTGAACTGAGCCGCGAAGAGGCCCGCCGCCAAGGGTTCGACGTTGAGCTGATCGGCAGCGACTGCGCTGAACTGGACGTGCCCGATGCCAGCGTCGACCTGCTGTTCTGTCACCAGACCTTCCACCACCTGGTGCAACAAGACCGGGCGCTGGCCGAGTTTTATCGCGTGCTCAAGCCGGGCGGCTATTTGCTGTTCGCCGAGTCCACCGAAGCCTACATCGACACCTGGGTGATTCGCTGGCTGTTCCGCCACCCCATGCACGTACAAAAAAGCGCGGCGCAATACCTGGAAATGATCCGCGACCAGGGCTTTGAATTTGATGTGCAGAACGTCTCTTACCCCTACCTGTGGTGGAGCCGTGCGACCGATTTCGGGCTGTTGGAACGCTTTGGCCTGCGCCCTGCCAAGCCGGTGGGTCAACGGGAAGAAACCCTGGTCAACCTGGTAGCACGCAAACCGTTGCAAGGCAAAGCTCAATGACACGCCGTTACAGCCTGTTCGCAGCCCTTGGCATCTTCATGCTCCTGTTGTTAAGTGGCTGCACCAGCCTGCCCTTGCCCACACACACGCCCAGCCTGACGCTGCCGATGCAGTTGCATGTGCAGCGTCAGCAGGCCAACGAGCGCCAGGACTGGCTGCTGGTGATTCAGCAAGAGGACGCCGGGCTACGCTGGTCATTGATGGACCCGCTGGGGATCCCGCTGGCGCGGCAACTACTGCACAACCAGCACTGGCAAGCAGACGGTTTGCTGCCGCCCAACCCCGAGGCCCGAGAGTTGTTCGCCGCGCTGCTGTTTGCACTCACGCCTGCCGACCAGTTGGCCGACAATTACCCGCAGGCAACCTCCAGCGCTGATCGCCGTACGCTCGACCGCCGCTGGCAGGTGCACTATGTACAACCCCAGGTGTTTAGCATCGATCTGGACAATGGCGTGCACTACACCCTCAGCCCACTCAACACCGAGACGGCCCCATGACTGCGTACCTGAATGCACTGGGCATCGTTTGTTCACTGGGCCGCGGGCCCAAGGACGTTGCGCAGCACCTGTTTGCCGGTGACTGCTCGGGCATGCAGCAAACAGCAGGCTGGATCCCTGAGCGCTCGGTCGCGGTAGCGCAGGTGCAAGGCGACTTACCTGCGATCCCGGCACACCTTGCCCGCCACAGCAGCCGCAACAATCAACTATTGCTTGAGGCCGCATTGCAGATTGTCGATGACATCGAGCAGGCGATCCAGACCTATGGCCGCGACCGCATCGCTGTCGTGCTGGGCACCAGCACCTCGGGCATCGACGAAGCCTGCCATGGCATTGCCCACTACGCGCAGCACCGGCACTTCCCCAGCGATTACGACTACCGCCAGCAAGAGCTGAGCGCACCGGCTGAGTTTCTGGCCGAGTGGCTGAATATCAGCGGGCCGACCTACGTTATTTCAACCGCCTGCACATCCAGCGCCCGCGCCCTGATGAGCGCCCAGCGCCTGCTGCGCATGAACCTGTGCGACGTGGTGCTGTGCGGCGGCGTCGACACTTTATGCACGCTAACCCTCAATGGTTTTGCAGCCCTTGAAGCGGTGGCCGATGAGCGTTGCAACCCGTTTTCGGTCAACCGTCGCGGCATCAATATTGGCGAAGGCGCGGCCCTGTTTTTAATGAGCAAGCAGGCCAGCGGCGCGCAACCGATCGCCTTGCTGGGCGCAGGCGCCAGCTCGGATGCGCACCATATTTCTGCCCCCGAGCCCAGCGGCCGGGGCGCGGTCAACGCCATGCAGCAGGCCTTGCAACGTGCAGGGTTGCAGGCCAGTCAGATCGGCTACTTGAACCTGCACGGCACGGCAACCCAGCACAACGACGCCATGGAAAGCCAGGCCGTGACCCAAGTGTTCCCACACGGTGTACCGTGCTCGTCGACCAAACCCATGACTGGCCACACACTGGGTGCCGCCGGGGCGCTGGAGGCCGCGTTTTGCTGGTTGAGCCTGCGCCATGGCAACGCCTTGCCCCCGCACCTCTGGGATGGCCAGCCCGACCCGCAGTTGCCCGCGCTGAACTGGGTCACCCCAGGCCTTACCCTGGCCCCCACACACACTCGCTGCCTGATGAGCAACTCGTTTGCCTTCGGCGGTAATAACGTCAGCCTGATTATCGGAGACGCTCCATGATTGATTGGCCGCTCGCCGAATTGCTGCCCCACGCCGGCGACATGATCTTGATCGATCACGTGCTGGCATTTGATGAAGAAACCATCCACACCCGCCTGACTGTCCGCCCGGGCGGCCTGTTTAACCGTGCAGACGGCAGCCTGCCGGCCTGGGTCGGCGTCGAGTTGATGGCGCAAAGCGTGGCCGCCTATGCCGGTTGCCGCGCGCGCCAGGCAGGCAACCCCGTGGCGCTGGGCTTTTTGCTCGGCACCCGCAAGTTTGAATGCAACGTTGAGCACTTCCCGCTCGGCGCCGAGTTACAGATCCACGCCGTGCGCTCGCTCGAAGACGACAACGGCATAGGCGTGTTTGAGTGCCACCTGACCGGCCCACAGATCCACGCCACCGCCCGCCTGAACGTGTTCCGTCCGCCTCAGGCTGAAAACTACCTTGCTCAAGCATCTCAGGAGGCTCGCCATGACTGAGTCCATTTTGGTCACCGGCTCTAGCCGTGGCATTGGCCGTGCCATCGCGTTGCGTCTGGCCCAGGCCGGTTTCGATCTGGTGCTGCATTGTCGCAGTGGGCGCAGCGAAGCCGACAGCGTCATGGCGCACGTTCAAGCACTGGGTCGCAACGCCCGTGTGCTGCAGTTCGACGTGTCGGACCGCGCCCAGTGCCGGGCAATACTGGAAGCCGATGTTGAAGCCCATGGTGCTTATTACGGCGTGGTGCTCAATGCCGGGCTGACCCGAGACGGGGCGTTTCCGGCCCTCAGCGAAGACGATTGGGACGTGGTGATGCGCACCAACCTCGACGGCTTTTACAACGTCCTGCACCCGGTCATGATGCCCATGATCCGCCGTCGTCAGGCCGGGCGCATTGTGTGCATCACCTCGGTGTCGGGCCTGATCGGCAATCGCGGGCAGGTCAATTACAGCGCCTCCAAAGCCGGGCTGATCGGCGCCGCCAAAGCCCTCGCCATTGAGCTGGGCAAGCGCAAAATCACGGTTAACTGTGTGGCGCCGGGCCTGATCGACACCGCCATGCTGGACGAGAATGTGCCCGTTGAAGAACTGATGAAAATGATCCCGGCCCAACGCATGGGCACCCCGGAAGAAGTCGCCGGAGCGGTCAACTTTTTGATGTCGGCCGAAGCGGGCTATATCACCCGCCAGGTGCTGGCCGTCAACGGAGGCTTGTGCTGATGAAGCGCGTCGTCGTTACCGGCATGGCCGGCATCACCTCGTTGGGCAGTGACTGGGCCAGCATCGCGGCCCATTTTGAGGCGGGGCGCAGCGGCATTCGGCGCATGGACGAGTGGGACCGCTTTACCGAACTCAACACCCGTTTGGCCGGGCCCATTGATGACTTTGCCGTGCCCCCACACTGGACCCGCAAACAACTGCGCAGCATGGGCCGCGTCTCGCGCCTGGCGGTGGGGGCAGCGGAGCAAGCCTTGCAAGACGCGGGCTTGCTGGGTAACCCGATCATTCAGGACGGGCGCATGGGCGTGGCGTGTGGCTCGTCCACCGGCAGCACGGACGAAATCAAAGCCTTCGGCAACATGTTGCTCAACTCGGTCGCAGAAGGCCTCAACGCCAACAGCTACGTGCGCATGATGCCGCACACCACGGCAGCGAATATCAGCATCTTCTTTGGCCTTACCGGGCGGTTGATCCCGACCTCCAGCGCCTGCACCAGCGGCAGCCAGGGCATTGGTTATGCCTACGAAGCCATCAAGTTCGGCCGCCTGCCGTTAATGCTTGCTGGCGGCGCAGAAGAGTTGTGCCCCACCGAAGCCATGGTGTTTGACGCGCTGTACGCCACCAGCCTTAAAAACGACGCCCCGCACACCAGCCCAAGTCCCTATGACAGTGGCCGCGATGGCCTGGTGATCGGCGAAGGGGGCGGCATGCTGGTGCTCGAAGAGCTGGAGCATGCACTGGCTCGCGGTGCGCACATCCATGCTGAAATCGTCGGTTTTGGCAGCAATGCAGACGGCCAGCACACCACCCGCCCCGAGGTCAGCACCATGCGCCGGGCCATGGAACTGGCGCTGGAAGACGCGGGACTTGCCGCTCAGGCCATCGGCTATGTGAACGGTCACGGCACCGCCACCGAACAAGGCGACATCGCTGAAACCCAGGCCACCCATGACGTGTTTGGCAAACACATGCCCATCAGCTCGCAAAAGAGTTTTTTGGGCCACACTTTAGGGGCCTGTGGCGCGCTGGAGTCGTGGTTCAGCATCGAGATGATGAACCGCGACCGCTACGTGCCCACGCTTAACCTGCACAACGTAGACCCACGCTGCGCTGAACTGGATTACCTGCGCGGCGAAAGTCGCGTGATGCACAACGACTATGTGATGAACAACAATTTTGCCTTCGGCGGCGTCAACACATCGTTGATTTTTCGCCGCTGGTCATGAGGTCAAGGAGACCCCCTATGCACATCAAAACGTTGGCGGCTGCCACCCTTCTGCTGTCCGCCCTGCCTGCCGTGAGCCAGGCCCGCGACACCACCTTGTACTTGCCGTTTGATCAGGTGATCACCGAAGCCATCAGCACCGGCAAAATCGACGGCAGCGTCAAGTTTTACCTCGCGGGCAACACACCGAGCGGCAAAGTCAGCGTACTCAGCCCCGGCGCTGTGACCAACAAAAAGACCAACGCCTTCAACAAAACTGACTACCAGGCGTGTTCCTGGGCGCTGCAATCGGCGTTGATCACCCTGCATGACGCGGCCAAAAAGGCCGGTGCCAACGCCGTGACCGACATCACCAGCTACTACAAACGCAACGAACGCAAAGACCCGAAAACCTACGAATGCCACGCAGGCGCGATCATTGCGGGCGTGGCGCTGAAAGGCGATTTGTCGAAGGTGAATTGAGCGTCTGGGGCTGGCCCCAGAAACGACAAAGGCGCCTCGCGGCGCCTTATTCACAAACAGACTGGCTTGTCATCGCGCTGTGTCTGTCCGGCTCGGTGATGGCTGGTTGCCCAGGATCCTCCGAGTCTCACAAGCCCCTTTCGGGAACGTGGCGAGTATTGCGCTGAAGAAGGCTTAAGGCAACCTTGAGTACGTCCCGTCGGTCGAATCAAACGCGTGTCACAAGCCGAGAGCGCAGCGGACTGCGGCTTTGATTGCAATAAACTCATCTGTTTCAAGTTGTGAAACCACATAACAACGACGGCCCTGACGGTCCCGCGTTTTTATTCGATCCAGTCGAGCGAGGCTAACGGTCGACAGCATGTCGCATTTTGCCCAGCACATAGGGTTCGCTCCCTGCAAATGACTCAGCAACGCAAGGTGATGTCCCAGCATGGATTGGGGCTCAGTTGTGCTAAGAGGAATAACCGTCACCAACTGTTTATTGGTGCGGTGTTTACGAATGACTACAACAGGCCTGATTTTGACCATTTCAGGTACTTCATGGCCCCTGAAGTCACAAATAAGCACACTGCCTTCTTTTGGCTGATAAAGGAGGGGCATTGGTTGAACCCGAAGTAAAAGAAACGATTCTGAGCAACTTTGCCTTCAAGGGACCAGGCGAGTTTTATGACCGCGCATGTCTCAATCTCCAGCCTCACCCGGTCACTCGCAAGTCTCGTCTCTTTCCTTTGCAGGACTATTCCTAGAGAATCCCTTGGCCTTGCGCCTGCCTCTTTCGATCGCTAGCCTGCGGTTCGTCATCCCTCATGGATGGCCGGACGTGCAAGTTCGAATCGAAGTTAGAGCCAGACAATGACTGCCAGAAAAATCAGTTTCATGGTGGCTGTACGTGGGAGGTCTTCGGGCCTGCCGGAACTCCGCTCTATATCGACCGGTCTTGCACACCCGCGTACAGCTGCCACCCTCTTTGTGTGCAAGCAAATGGTGAAAGCTCCCAAACTTTTTAGCGGAGTAAAACCATGACTCACACACCCGAATACGAACAAAACCTCGAACACACTGACGAACTGTTGCGGTGCGCGCTTGCGACGGCGTATGCGTCGGCCGATAACCTGCAAGGCCTGAACCGCGACGTAGCGTTGGCGGTGGTGCATTTGATCCATCAGGTCAAAGCGTCTGTGGATAAGTTATTGGCGGGGTAAAAAAGTTCACAGGCTGCGGTCTTTTGATCGTGGCCGTTGTGGAGGGTTTTGCGGCCGCTGCGCAGCCGATCGCAGCCTTCGTACCTCGTCAGCGGCTACAGGATTTGTGTGCGCCACACCACCCTGTAGCGAGCTTGCTCGCGATCTTTTGATCTTGGCCGTTGCGCTGCCGATCGCAGCCGTCGGCATGAACCATGATGTGGCGCTAACCGAATCAGGAAGGCCCACCCGCTCACTTGGAGATGTGTAGTTTTAGCCCTAGCGCCTTGGCCACTTTGAGTATAGTTCCAAACTCCGGGTTACCCTCCCCGGACAGCGCTCGGTACAAGCTTTCTCTTGAAAGACCTGCATCCCGCGCGACTTGGCTCATGCCACGCGCTCGAGCAATGGTGCCAAGCGCTTTGGCAATAAAGGCAGGGTCATCGCCGGCCTCCTCCATGCAAGCTTCAAGGTAATAACCTATATCCTCTTCAGTTTTGAGGAATTCGGCGCTGTCCCAGCGGGTGAATTTTTCGGTCAAAGGGTGTACTCCTTCCAGTCTTTGGCTATCAGTCGCGCTTGTTTGTTTAACCCAAAAAACCCACCCAAAGAATCAGCCCCTAACACTCCCTCTCGTCAGGAAGGCCTTTTTGTTATGTCAGCGATATCCGTTCACTTCTCGGGCTTCACCATCTTGCGTGTCACCAACTCCGCAAACGCTTTGGCCATTGGCGAGGGGTTGCCTTTGCGTTGCACCAGCCACACGGCGGTGCTGGCGTCGGCGTCGAGCAGGGGGCGGTAGACCACGCCTTTGATGCGCATGTGCTGGAACGATGCGGGCAGTACGGACACGCCCAACCCCGCAGAGACCAGGCCAATGATGGTCATGGCTTCGCCCGCTTCTTGGGCGATGTGCGGGCTGAAACCCGCCTGGCGCGCCAGGCTCAGCAGTTGCGCATATAACCCGCTGCCATAACTGCGCGGGAAGAAGACGAAGGGTTCGTCAGCCAATGCCCCGATGTAAAGGCCGTTTTCGCTGCCTTCGGCCAGCGGGTGTTCGGCCTGAATAACCGCCACCAAAGGCTCGCGGAACAGTTCCACACCCACCAGCGAGTCCGCCAGGGGGAATGGCCGCATGACGCCGATTTCAATCGACTCCTCTACCAACGCCTCGGCTACGTCGCGGCTGCTCATTTCCAGGAGGTTTAAGTGCACCGCCGGGAAGGCCTGACGAAAGGCAAAAATGGCCTGCGGGATGCTTGAGTTAAAGGGCGCTGAGGAGGTGAAGCCAATTTTCATTTCACCCAGTTCGCCCAGTTGCGCACGGCGGGCGACGTCGGCGGCTTTATCCACTTGCGCCAGCACTTGGCGCGCTTCGTCGAGAAACAATCGCCCGGCTTCGCTGAGGGCGACCCGACGGTTGGTACGTTCAAACAGCCGCGCGCCGAGCTCTTCTTCCAGCGCCTGTATTTGCTGGCTCAGCGGCGGTTGAGAGATGCCCAGCACCTGGGCGGCCCGGCCAAAGTGCAGTTCTTCAGCGACGGCGATGAAATAGCGTAAATGGCGCAGTTCCATGCAAGCTCCATTGAGTCGTTAAACCTATCAAACAGGTCGAACAATATATTGGAAAGAATCGTTAGGGGGCTATATTCTTTTGCCATTGCCGTTTGGCTATACGCGTTATGAGGTCCCCGTGAAAACTGCTGTCGCCCCGCTCGCTCACGAAATCCCGCCAACGGCGCTGGATGATGTTGTCGCTCAACTCAATGACGTTTTTATCGAGAAAGGCACGCCGATGTTCATGCGCACGGTGCTGGCGCTGTTCTCGGGGGGCTTTGCGACGTTTGCCTTGCTGTATTGCGTGCAGCCGATGATGCCGATGCTGTCCCATGAATACGGGATCAACGCTGCGCAAAGCAGTTTGATTTTGTCGGTGGCCACCGGGATGCTGGCTATCGGCTTGTTGGTAACCGGGCCTATTTCTGATGCCATCGGGCGCAAGCCGGTGATGGTCTCGGCGCTGTTCAGCGCGGCGGTGTTCACTGTGCTCAGTGCGTGGATGCCAAGCTGGGAAGGCGTACTGATTACCCGCGCGCTGGTGGGCTTGTCGCTGAGCGGGCTGGCCGCTGTCGCCATGACCTACTTGAGCGAGGAGATCCACCCGCAGCACATTGGCCTGGCGATGGGCTTGTACATCGGCGGCAATGCAATTGGCGGGATGAGTGGGCGTTTGATCACCGGCGTGTTGATCGACTTTGTCAGCTGGCACACGGCGATGCTGGTGATTGGCGGCCTGGCGTTGGTGCTGGCCATGGTGTTTGTGAAGATCTTGCCGGAGTCGCGTAACTTCCGCCCGCAAACCATGAACCCGCGCAGCCTGTTGAACGGCTTCACCATGCACTTTCGTGACGCCGGTTTGCCGTGGCTGTTTCTCGAAGCGTTTTTGCTGATGGGCAGCTTTGTGACGCTGTTCAACTACATCGGTTATCGCTTGCTGGCCGACCCGTACAACATGAACCAGGCCGTAGTGGGCTTGCTCTCGGTGGTGTACCTGTCGGGCATTTACAGTTCGGCGCAGATTGGCGCACTGGCGGACAAACTGGGCCGTCGCAAGGTGCTGTGGGCAGTGATTGTGCTGATGCTGGCAGGCATTGCGCTGACGCTGTTCGAACCCATCGCACTGGTGATTATCGGCATGCTGCTGTTCACCTTCGGCTTCTTTGGTGCGCACTCGGTGGCCAGCAGCTGGATCGGCCGCCGTGCAACCAAAGCCAAAGGTCAGGCCTCGTCGTTGTACCTGTTTTGCTACTACGCCGGATCGAGTGTGGCCGGGACCGCCGGGGGCTTTTTCTGGCACTACGCGGGCTGGAACGGCATCGGCGCGTTTATCGGCGCTTTGCTGGTGATTGCCCTGCTGGTGGCGTTGCGTCTGGCCAAGCTGCCCGCGCTGCCGGGTAATACCCAGCCTGTGTAGCCGCTGCCGCAGGCTGCGATGGGTTGCGCAGCGACCCTGCTGTTAAAACGAAGGCCCTTCGGTCCTTATCGCAGCCTGCGGCAGCGGCTACAGAGGTTATAGGTTGCTGATCTGTAGCTGCACCTGCAGCACCTGAGCGCTTTTCTCCAGGCTCAGGCTCTCGAACTCGGCGCCTTCTTGTTCGATACGGTTAAGCCACGCCAGCACCGCCATGGCATTGCCGCTCAGGCTGATGCGTAACCGTTGGGTGTCCACGTCAAACTGCTGCACCTGAAGCCCCGCACTCGCGGCGCTTTCGCTGAGGCGGCTGCTCAACGGTTGCGTGTATACCCGGATCGCGCGCGTGGGCAGCGCTCGCTGCACCTCCCCCGCTTGGGCGACACGCTGGGCATACAGCGTTTGCGCCGCCGCCAGCCGTTGCTGCGCGGGCTGCCAAAGCCCATAAAAACCAAACACCATCGACAAGAACACCGCGAGTACACCGCACAGTTGGCGGTCACGGCGTGGCAGTTGCCGCCAGCGCTCACGCACACGGGCTTTCATAAAACGTCCTCCAGGGTGAGTAAAGCTTGCACCCGGTTACCCTGTTGGCTGGCGTTGCCCAAGGTGATCGGCAGTGCACTTTGCAGGCCGCGCTCGCGCAGGTGTTCAAGCTCGGCAAAGCTGCTGGCGGTGATGGTTAAAGTCCAGCCGACCGTGGCGCACCATTCCATGCGCTGCACGTCCACGCTGCTGGCACCGATCACGTGCTGGGTTAGCTGAAGCAAGCGCGCCATGTGCCCGTTTTGCCGGGCCGCGCCTTGTTGTTGCAGGGCGTTGAGTTGCGCAGACAAATCGACGATGCGGGTGTGCTCCGGGTACAGCGCTTTAAAGCGCTGTTCACTCTGGGCGTAGAGGCTCGCCGCTTCACTCTCAAGGAAGCTGCTGCGCAGGTGGCTCGCCCCCACAGCCATGGCAACAATCAGCAAGGCGGCCACACTGACACCCCGCCACGGCAGCCGCTGCGACGTGCGCCGGTATTCGCCTTGCAGCAGGTTGATGGCGCCAGGCGGTGCGCTAGCAGGATCAAACGTGTGTTCAACCGCCGTACCGAGGGGCCCGTCTTTCAGGGCCTCCAGCGCCTGAGGGGTTAACGCAAGGCGCAGGTCCAGCGCGCCGCCCGCCAGCCAGCGCCCGTCCCACCACGCGATGTCCGGTTGCTCGCGAGGCAAGAGGTCGGCATCCACGTACACGCTGACGATGTTCAACCCGAGCGCCTGTAACTGCGCCAAGACATTTTTGAAGCGCTGACGCTCAATCACCAGCAACGGATAACGCCGTTGCGCATCCAGGGGGCCGACGGCGATGTGCAGTTCATCAATGTCATCCGCCAGTTGATCTTCAACCGCAAAAGCCAAGGCCTGAACGCTGGGGCGGCGCCTGCCCGGCCAGGGCTCGGTCAGCAGCCAGCTGCACATTTCCATCGGCAGAATCAGTTGCACATCGTGCCCGCCCAGCCGATCGGCGGCCTCGTTCAGTGAGGTTTCGTGGGCGGTTATTTCGTCGTGCCACAGATAGACCCGCGTATCGCTGTGCGCGGTGAGATAAAGCCGGCTGTTCATCAAGAAGGTTCGCTGTGTTCAGGGGCTAAAAAGCGCCGCTGGAGAAGGTGCCAGCGGCCGGTTTTGGGGTCGCGGGCCATATCGTTTTCAAGGCGTAAACGGCTTTGCCCCACACGCACGTGGGTGGTGATGCGAAACCAGCGGCTGGCGGTGCCCAGCCCTGCTGCCTGAACTCCCAGGCCGATCAGCGCCGGGGTGAAGGTGAAGTCCTCAACGCTGGCGTACCCCTGCAACGGGCGCTCGCTCACTAAGCGACGGGCCATGCCCGGTGTCACACCTTCGAGGGTGGCAAGCAACGTGACGGAGGCGGTGTTGATGTTGAGTGTTGCGTCTTTATCCAGCAGGGCGATCCAGGGCTGCATGCGCGTGTACCAGTGGGCATCGACACCCGGCACGCTGCGCAATTGGCTGATGTCGCTCAGGTTCAGACCTTGCAGCGCACTGGCGTCTACGGGCGGCAAGCCAAGCTCGGTTTGCAGGCGCAACCAGCGTTGTTTCAGCACCTCGTCGACAGCACCTTGAGTGAGCAAGGCGCTGACGTTGAAACGGGCGGCCAAGTCTTCGATTTCAACCTCGATGCGGCCGTTGTCGATCAGCCATTCGGGCTGGCCGTTGGCCCAGGCCTGGCCTGCTGCAACGGGCAACTTGGGATCTGCCAGCAACGTGTGCAAACGCTCTCGCCCCCAGGCTTCACCGGCAAACGCCGACTGGCGCAATTGCAGCTGATGGAGCTGCTGAGCGCTGCTGTGCAAGGCCAGGCGGTGGCTGCGCAACATGCCGGCAGTCACCAGTAGCGCAAGGCTTATCACCAGCAGCACGGTGAGCAGTGCAATGCCTTGCTGCCCCTTGCGCATCATTGGCCCTCCGGTAGCAGCATCACGCGACGAAGCTGCTCAAATCGCCCCGCCGAAAACTGCAACTCCAGGGCTTGCGGCGTTCCCTTGGGGGCCGCTTTGCCGGTAGGCCAATCGGTGCGCCAACCCACGGCAGGGTCGTACAGCCGCCAGCGCAGATCGCGCACGTCGGTGAGCAGTTTTTGCTTTTGCAGTGCGCCGCCTTCCAGCCCCTGGCTGTAGCGCCAGAGCTCGCCGTTTTCCAGTGTGTAGCTGACGTTTTGCAGTTCGCTGCGCGGCTGGCCCAGCGGGTTGCGCCAGTTGGCGCGGCGCACGTTGAGCTGGTTGGGGTACAGCGCCAGCCCCGGCGCCTTGGCCGAGGTGTGCAGGTGCAACACATCGCGCTCGATCAGCGCTACCGCGCGCTGCACGCCACGCAAGGAGTGCTCGTGGGCGCTGCTGCTGCGTTCGGCGCGCAGCACGCCGTCAAACAGTCGCCAGCAGGCGATGCCCAGCAAGGCAAAAATGGCGATGGCGATCACCAGTTCAAGCAAGGTGAAGCCCGCTTGAGGCTTAGTCATGGTTGCGCGCCAGCCAGTGCGTCACGCTGAGCAATGCCTGATCACTGCCCGCCGGGCTGACGCTCAGTTCTATCCGTAACAGGCCTGTCTCAGGCTCGCTGACGATATGTTGATGCAGGCGCCACTCGCGTTGGGCAAAACGCGGGTTGAGCGTTTTTGAACCCAAGGCCAAGGTCGCGCTTTGCAAGTGCAGCTCACTCAGGTGGTTGTCGGCCAACCAGCCCGCCAGCAGCCGGGCTTCGACTCGGGCGCTTTGCCCCAAGACGTACTGGCTGGCCGACATGACCGCCGCCGCCAGGGTCGCGAAAATGGCCAGGGCGATCATCACTTCCAGCAAGGTAAAACCTTTTTCAGCGCGCATCCGTGACCTCGGACGCTTCGAGCAGCGGGCTGCCAAGGCCATCGCTGTAGAGGCTCTGCCAGCGCAGCGGCGGGCTCTCAAAGTGCAAAGTAAAGGGAGTGTTTTCATCACTGCTGAGCCACAGCAATTGCGGGGTGTGTTCGCCTGCGCCAAGGCTGTGCACACGTCCTTCCAGCACCAGGGTCAGCAGCACACCGGGGGGTAATTTCACTGGCGCTTCAACGGCCTGCCAAGTCGTCCCTTGCAGGCGCATCTGTTGATAGGCTTCGGGTTCCAGTCGCAGACCGTATTCCTGGCCTTCCAGCACGGCCTTTTCGCGCAGGCCCTGCATCAGGGCGAGCATGACCTGCGCTTCTTGCCGCGCATCGCGGGCGCGTTTGTCACCCTGGCTGATGTGCACCATTGTGACCAGCACGCCGATCATCACGATCACCACCATCAGTTCGATCAAGGTGAAGCCAAGCGATGAATCGCGCATGCCTCAGTTGCTCCAGTTGCCAATGTCCGTGGCAAAGCCTTCGCCGCCCTGCACACCGTCTGCGCCAAAAGAAAACAGGTCATACCCGGCCGAGTGGGTGCCGGGGTTGAGGTATTGGTACGGTGTGCCCCAAGGGTCGACCGGCAGGCTTTTGAGGTAACCCTGCGGGTTCCAGTTTCTCGCCAGCGGCGTGCCCGACGGGCGAGTCACCAAGGCTTCAAGACCTTGTTGGGTCGAGGGGTAGTTGAAGGTATCGAGGCGGTACATTTCCAGGGCGGTGCTGATGGCCTGGATGTCGGTGCGCGCCGCGGTGACTTTGGCCTGGTCAGGGCGGCTCATGAACTGCGGCACGACAATGGCGCCCAGCACGCCGATGATGACCACCACCACCATGATTTCAATCAGAGTAAAGCCACGTTGAGTGGATGTACGAAGGGTATTCATCGGTCAATTCACCAGTTGATTGAGGCTAAGGATCGGCAACAAGATGGCCATGACGATCAGCAAAACCACGCCGCCCATCAGCACCAACATGATCGGTTCAAACAAACTCACCACCAGCGCGATGCGCGCCGCGAGGGTTTTCTCCTGCTGTTCGGCGGCCCGCGCCAGCATGTTGTCCAGCTCGCCCGCACGTTCGCCGCTGGCAATCAGGTGCAGCATCATCGGCGGGATGTCGCCGCTGCGTTCCAGACCGCTGGCCAGCGTTGCGCCTTCGCGTACGGTGCGGGCGACATCAAGCATGCGGTGGCGAATGGCGAGGTTGGCGATTACCGTGGCCGAGATTTCCAGGGCATCCACCAACGGCACGGCGCTTTTGCCCAGGATCGACAAGGTGCTGGCAAAACGCGCCGCCTCCATGGCACGCAGCACCCCGCCGACCATGGGCACATTGAGCAGCAGCGCATGCCAGCGCAGCTTCAAGGCCGGTTGCTGCAACGCCCAACGCGCCGCACCCAGGGCGGCGAGCACCAGCAGCAACAACAGCCAGCCGTAGTCACGCAGCCCTGTACTCAGGGCGATCATCGCTTGGGTCAGCACGGGCAGCGGCTGGCCACTGTTGACGAAAATCTTGACCACATCCGGCACTACATAGCCCAGCAGAAAGCCGACGATAGCGAACGAGGCAATCAACAAAATCAGCGGGTACACCAGCGCCAGCTGGATCTTCTGACGCGAGGCATGACGGGCTTCGGTGTAGTCGGCGAGCTGTTCGAGCACATGGCCCAAGTGGCCGCTGCGCTCGCCCGCCGCCACGGTGGCGCAAAACAATTCAGGAAAGGCCTTGGGGAACGCTGACAGCGCCGTCGCCAATGCATGGCCTTCGGTAACGCGGTTACGCACGGCGAGCAATACGCTGCTGACGTGGCGCTTGGCACTCTGCGCCGCCACCGCGCCCAAGGCTTCTTCGAGGGGTAAACCGGCATGGATCAAGGTCGACAGTTGCCGCGTGACAAGGGCCAGATCCGTAACGCCCAGCCGCCCCCGAGAACGCGCCGCACGGTGTGTTCTGGCTTCGCTCAACTGACTCGGGCGCAAACCGCGCTCGCGCAACAACTGCCGCGCATGCCGGGCATTGTCGGCCTCTTGCTGGCCTCGGCAGTTGCGCCCGTTGGCATCCTGCGCCCGGTAGTCAAAGGTCGGCATGCTCAGTCCTCCAGGGTCACGCGCAGCAGTTCGTCAAAGCTGGTCAGGCCTTGGAGCACCAGGCGCTGGCCGTCTTGAAACAAGCTGGGGGCGTGCTCGCGCGCCACGCGTATGAGGTCCGGCTCGCTGGCCCCCTGATGAATCAGTTCGGCCAGTGCCGGGGTGATGCCGACCAGTTCGTAAATCCCGGTGCGCCCGCGATAGCCCTGCTGGCAATGGCGGCAACCCTGCGGCTGGTACAAGGTGACGCCAACCTGTGGATCGAGCCCCAGGCGCTGGCATTGCTGCGGGTCGGCGCGATACGGGGTTTTGCAGTCGGCGCACAGGGTGCGCAGCAAGCGCTGGGCCAGCACGCCGACCAGCGAGGACGCCAGCAGGTAGGCATCGACACCCATGTCGACCAGGCGGGTGACCGCGCCCACCGCGCTGTTGGTGTGCAGGGTCGACAGCACCAGATGCCCGGTGAGCGAGGCTTGTACGGCGATGTCTGCGGTTTCGTGGTCACGGATTTCGCCGACCATGACCACGTCCGGATCCTGGCGCAAAATCGCCCGCAAACCACGGGCGAACGTCATGTTGGCTTTGCTGTTGACCGGGGTCTGGCCGATGCCGGGCAGGTGGTATTCCACCGGGTCTTCGACGGTCAGGATGTTGCGGGTCGGCGCGTTGAGGTGGCTGAGCGCAGCATACAGGCTGGTGGTTTTGCCCGAGCCGGTAGGCCCGGTCACCAGAAAAATTCCGTGGGGCCGGGCCAGGATGTGTTCAAAGCGGCTCAGGGTGGCTGCGGGCATGCCCAGGCATTGCAGGTCGAGGCGCCCGGCCTGTTTGTCGAGCAGGCGCATCACCACGCGCTCGCCATGGGCAGAAGGCAGGGTCGAGACGCGCACATCGACTTCATGCCCGGCCAATCGCAGGCTGATGCGACCGTCTTGCGGCACGCGTTTTTCAGCGATGTCCAGACGCGCCATGACTTTGATCCGCGACACCAGCAAGTTCGCCAGCTCACGTTTGGGCCGCAGCACTTCGCGCAGTTGGCCATCGATGCGCATGCGCACCGACAAGTAATGCTCGAAAGTTTCCAGGTGCACATCCGAGGCTTTCTCGCGCATGGCTTCACGCAGCAGCGCGTTGATCAAACGAATGATCGGTGCGTCGCCCTCCTGCTCCAGCAGGTCGGCGGTTTGCGGTACTTGCTCGGCCACGCTCATCAGATCGAGTTCGCTGTCGAGCCCCTGGGCCACTTGCTCGGCCGCGCTTTGCCCCGCGCTGTAGCTGTGGGTCAGGCGCTCGCTGAACAGTGCATCCGGCACCCGTTGCAGTTGCACGTCTACACCCGCCCGGCGCTGCACTTCGGCCAGCACGGTCAGCGGTGTGTCGCTGCGTATCAGCAGGCTTGCAGGCTGGGTCGAGGTGTCCAGCAGCACCCCGAAACGTCGAGCAAAGCTGTAGGGCAAACGCACCGGCGGCTGGCTCATGGGCGGTCAGCTTTGGGACGGCGCAGATCGACGGTATTCGGGTCTTGCAGGTTGCCGTCAAACATCTCGTGCGGGTCGCTGGGCAGCAGCAACGAGTTAGTGTCTTTGGACGATGGCTGGCTGAGATTTCGCAACGCGTTGTAGCGGTCTTCGCTGATCTCGCGAATATCATGTTTACTGCGCACGATGGTCGGGCGCAAAAACACCATCAGGTTGGTTTTGGTGTGGGTATCTTTGCTCCAGCGAAACAACGCCCCCAAATAAGGAATGTCGCGCAGCAAGGGCACGCCACTGACCTGGGTGCGTACGCTGTCTTTGATCAAGCCACCGATGACGATGATTTCGCCATCTTCGGCGAGGATGGTGCTTTTGAGGAAGCGCTTGTTGGTGATCAGGTCGGATGAATCCACCCCTTGCAGCGAAGGGGCCAGTTCGGAGTTCTCTTGTGCAACCTCTAAACGCAACGAGCTGCCGTCGTTGATGTGCGGCTTGATTTTGAGGCTGATGCCGATGTCCTGGCGGGTCACCGTGGTGAACGGGTTTTGCGAACTATCGCCCGTGCCCGTGTAGGAGCCGGTCTTGAAGGGCACGTTTTGCCCCACCAGAATCTCGGCTTCCTGATTGTCCAGCGTCAGCAAGCTGGGCGTGGACAGCACGTTGTTGTTGGTGTCACTGGCCAGCGCTGAGATCAACGCATTGAAGCGGTCACCGCCCAATTGCAGCACGGCCCCTTCGGGCAGCGCAGGAGCGGGCCCCGAGAGCGCGCCGACCTGGACATTGGTACCCGGGAAAGTGATGCCGCCCTGGGCGCTACCACTGTTCACCCCCCATTGCACGCCCAGTGTGTTCACAATGTCGCCGGAGATTTCGACGATGGCGGCATGGATCAACACTTGCGAGCGCGGCTGATCGAGTTGGCGCACGATGCTTTCCAGGCTACGCACTTTCGCCGGATCAGCCATGATCACCAACGCATTTTGGCTTTCATCGGCGGCCACCATGACCTCGCTGGCGGAAGTCTTTTGTGCGACGCCGGCCAGCGCGGTGTCTTGTTGCATGCCTTGGGCAACGGTGTCGAGCACCTCAGCCAATTGCTTGGCATCACTGTGACGAAGACGAATGACCCGCGAGTTTTCGGACTGCCGGGTCGGCTTTGTGTCCAACGAATGCGCCAGTTTGCTCAAGCGTTCACGCACCGGCTTGTTGCCCAGAATTACCAGCCGGTTGGCCGATGCATCGGCAATCACCTGGCTGCTCGGCCCTTCAGCTTTTTTGCCCAGCGACTGCTGCATGACCTTGGCCACATCACTGGCCTGCGCATGGCGCAACTCGACCACCGAATAGTCATGCCGCGTGCCGCCATCCAGTTGGCGAACCAGCTCGGCAATACGCCGGGTATTAGAGGCGGTGTCGGTAATGATCAACGCATTGGCCGACGCCGAAGGTCCGACATACCCGTTGGTCGATACCAAGGGCCGCAGCAGCCCCGCCACGTCCGCCGCAACGCTGGCATTAAGTTCGATGACCTGGGTGACAAAGGCCTGATCGGAGCCATCCGGGTTGCCCGCGCGGGCTTTGGCCTCGGCGGCGGGAATGATCAATAAACGATCACCTTGATCGACCACGGCAAAACCGTGGGCATCCAGCACCGCGTAAAACAACTCGCGTACCCCTTCACGGTCCAGCGGCGCTTCAGACATGACAGTGATACGGCCCTGCACTCGGGGGTCGAGCACGATGGTGGCGCCCAGTACCGATGACATTTCCTGCACGATTTCGCGCAGCTCGGCGTCTTTCATTGCCAACTGCCAATACGGCTCATCGGCCAGCACATCGCTTTGCACTAGCGCGGTGCTGAGCACAACGCTACACAGTAAAAGACGGCCGATGCCGAACACGTTGGGCCTGGTCATGATGCTTCTCTAAGGTTGTTCGGCAAGGGGCCGCAGATAAAGGGAGGTGGCCTGTGCCGGTGTGGCGGACGTTTGGCTGGCGGGTAACACATGACGACCGGGCGGCTTGAGCAGCAGGCGCTCTTCGCGGTTGTTGCGCCACAGCACCACGTGCGACACCTCGACCCGCCGCAACACGCTGCCCCCCGGTAGCCGTTCACCGACGCGGTAAAAGCGCGCTTGCTGGCTGCCCGCCAGCAACGCCTGCGACGCACCATGGCTGGACACAAGGCTGGCACGCAGTTCCAGCGGCTCGGCGCTGTGTGCCAATGCGCCTTGGGGTTGCAGGCCCAACACGGCGGCGATGGCATCCGGTTTAAATGGCTCAGGCGCAGTTGCAGGTGCCGGGCGAACAGGTGCCACCGCCGGAACCACCAGCGTCTGGCGGTATACCCACTCTTGCCAAGCTAAATGTACGGCAAATCCCAGACACGCACTCCACAGCAGCACTTTCAAGATAAGCGGCAAGTGGCGAGTTATGGCACCCGAGAAAATTTTCATCTGCAAACCATTAATAAATAAAAAATCACTCACGGTTAAAACGAACCCTGTAGAAGCGAGCTTGCCTCGCGATCTTTTGATTGTTTTAAAAGATCGCGAGACAAGCTCGCTCCTACAGTTGTCGGTGGATAACGTTTAAATTAAAAACGTCATCCATACTTTTTTACGCGGAGTTACTTCTCAGTCCACGCCATGTTCCAGTCCGCACCAACGCCCGGCTCGAAACCATTGGCATTTGGGTTGTATTGAATGCAGTAGCCCGAATTCGGGAACGGCTGGCACTCATAGACTTTGTCGTTTTTAGGTTGAAGCACCAACGTGCCCGCCTTGTAACCGGCAATGCCTTCAGGGAACACGAAGTCATATTCCTGAGCACCGCCTTCGCCGGTCAGGTTGATCGACTTGAGGTCCTGGAAGTTCTCACGGCCATCATCGCTGGTCGCAATCAGCTTCAACGAGTGCTCGCCCGGTGCGCTGATCGCTGCAATGCTGACCGGCGCAGTGGTGGCGCTGACGGTTTGCTTGGTGTAACCCACTTGCTTGTTGGTGGCGTTGAATACCGTGGCTTCCAGCGTGACATTTTTGTTGGTCATCACCGTGAAGCCTACCGTGCCACGGCCTTTTTCCAGCACGTACTCTGGCGCGACATCATGCAGGTGCAGGTAGGCACCCGGATCTGGCACCATCACGGTCTGCATCTCGTAGCGAGTGACGCCGCTCTCGGCCTTCACGTACAGGGTGTTTGCGCCTTTGATCGGCTCAATGTCACCGTTTTCATTGCGCACGCCTGCACGTACCAAAGGCTTGTTCGCCGCGTTCACGGTTTCTGCCAATTTGTAGGACCAGTTGGCCGGCAGGCCTTCTTCTGGTTTTTCAATGGCGACGCCGAAGCTGTATTCAGCGCTCTCGGAACTGCCAGTAAAGGCTCGTGCCTTGACCGAATCACCTGGCTGCAGTGTTTGGGTTTGAGAGATCGAACCCACGTTTTTCCAGCCATCTGGATCGGGGCCTTGTGCGGTAATGTTGACATCGACGACGTCATAGAACGAAGCGGAGGTGTCATCGACTGTCCAGACACCCAGAATAAGGTGGTGACCACTGCGGTCAGACGGGATCGAGCAACTGTGCTTGTCCTTACCCTGCCCATTACCACCGGCCGCGCCGTCAATAGGCACACCACCGCCACCTTCAACCTGGCAGAACGGCGTCAACTCAAAGCTGTCGCGGGAGATCGGCAGATTGGGGTTCCAGCCGCCCTTGGTGATGAAGTACTGCCAGCGCGTACTTTTGTGGGCAGCAGTGTAAAACCAACTGAACTCGATGTTGTGGTCCTTGATTTCAGTCAGGTGCCAGCGGTTGGCAGACTGAGCGTCCAGTGTCGCGAAGCTGGCATGGCCACCGCTTGCGATCTTGCCATCGGCCGGGCCGAACTCAGGAAACCCCTTAGGGGCTTCGCCGACAGTCTGTGGCTCATACTGGGCCTGACCGCAATCGATGTTCAGGCCCTGCTGGCAAGCATAAGCACGCGATGGCGGTGAATTCATGTAACCGTGGGCGGCTGCTTGTTGAGCCGTAAACAGGGTTGCCATCAGCGTTAAGGATGATGCGCACAGCCTCAAATTTCGCGACGTTGAAAGTGCAATAGCCATATAACCCTCATTCTATTTTTTATTTAAAAGATAAATACACGCGCTCTCTGTTAAACGCACAGTGATATAAACAACGAGATATGACAGAGAGAGCCCTACCACGGGCAACTACAACAAACTAAGAAACTTCCTACACGACAGCCTGAAAGTTTTAAATAATTCATGGCCGCCCGAAATCAGGGTGGGAAATTTTACTTATTCTGATAATTTTATATGTAGGACTATTCCCAAATATATATAAGGCTGATCCGAACTATCTTGTTTTTAACCACTAAAAAAACGCCCGGCATTAGCCGGGCGTTTTAGGGAGGGTCACTTTCAAAAACTGCACTTACTCGTGATATTGCCCCGAGAACTCATGCACGGCGCTGATAAACGCACCGGCGTGTTCAGGCTTCACTTCCGGGGTAATACCGTGGCCCAAGTTAAACACGTGGCCCGAACCTTTGCCGTAACTGGCGAGAATGCGCTTAACCTCGGTGCGGATGGCCTCGGGGTTCGCGTACAGCACGGTCGGATCCATGTTGCCTTGCAGGGCTACTTTGTTGCCCACGCGGCGGCGGGCTTCGCCCAGGTCGCAGGTCCAGTCCAGGCCCAGCGCATCGGCGCCGGCGTCAGCAATGCTTTCCAGCCACAGGCCGCCATTTTTGGTGAACAGGATCACCGGCACTTTGCGACCTTCGTGCTCGCGGATCAGGCCGCTGACGATTTTACGCATGTAGGCCAGCGAGAACTCTTGATACGCCGCTGACGACAGGTTGCCGCCCCAGGTGTCGAAAATCTGCACCGCTTGTGCGCCCGCGAGGATTTGCCCGTTGAGGTACGAGGTGACCGACTGCGCCAGTTTGTCGAGCAGCAAGTGCATGGCCTGCGGCGTGTCGTAGAGCATGGCTTTGGTTTTGCGGAAGTCTTTGGACGAACCGCCTTCGACCATGTAAGTGGCCAGCGTCCACGGGCTACCCGAGAAACCGATCAACGGTACACGGCCGTTGAGTTCGCGGCGGATGGTGCTGACCGCGTTCATCACGTAGCCGAGGTCTTTTTGCGGATCCGGGATCGGCAAGGCTTCGATGTCAGCCAGGGTGCTGACAACCTTTTTGAAGCGCGGGCCTTCGCCGGTTTCAAAATACAGGCCTTGGCCCATGGCATCAGGAATAGTCAGGATGTCGGAAAACAGGATGGCCGCGTCCAGCTGAGGGAAGCGGTCCAGAGGCTGCAGCGTGACTTCACAGGCGAATTCAGCATTCTTGCACAGGCTCATGAAGTCACCGGCCTTGGCGCGGCTGGCACGGTATTCCGGCAAGTAGCGGCCGGCCTGACGCATCATCCAGACAGGCGTTACGTCTACGGGTTGCTTGAGCAAAGCGCGAAGGAAACGGTCATTCTTGAGATCAGTCATGTCTGCATCCGGAAAAAAAGTGGGGGCATTTTCTCAGAGACAGACGCAAAAGGCACGGCAAGAGCCGTGCCTTTTATCTATCGGGGCGATTTGACGCGGGGGTGATGCACTACATCGCCGCCCTGTAGCCGCTGCCGCAGGCTGCGATAAGGGCCGAAGGGCCTTCGCTCTTCAAAGAAAAGCACGACCCCTTCGGGCTCGATCGCAGCCTGCGGCAG
>NZ_JASCPQ010000075.1:0-29155 GCF_029959305.1 Pseudomonas sp. PS01297 | reverse complement strand
AGCTTGTCTCGCGATCTTTTGATCGTTTAAAAGATCGCGAGACAAGCTCGCTCCTACAGGGTCGTGGAGGGTTAGAGGTCGTGCAGGCACAGGTCGTCGATGACGGCTTTGCCCATGTCGCACAGGTAGTGCGAGGCCCAGGCATGGCGTTCGCCGTCTTGTTCCAGGGCAGCATCAAGGGCCAGCTTTTTGGCGCAGAACAGTAAGGCCGAGACTTGCTCTAGCGCTTGGCGCAGCGGGATATCCGGGTTTACGCGAAACAGCTGATGGTCATCTGCGCCGCAAGGGCCGAAGGTCACGACGCCAAGGGTTTTGATCGGGGAAGAGGTGGTCATTGGATAAGTTCCTAATTGGGTTGATGACTGTCTCTTTTGTTTCCAGGCAAAAGGCGACAGCCGTACGCAGGCTGGAAAACCGGGACAATTAGGAAACCCGGCAGGTCCGAAGACCTCCCGCGCACAGCCGTCATAACATGAAGACTGACGCACAAAGCCGCCAATACCCTACAGGGTGAATGGCGCTCAAGCGCGTAATTGTTACCCGGGTCTCCAGGCCCGACCACTGTTTATTTCAGTGACGGTGCACAGTACCCCTGCCCTCAACGCCAAGAAGCCATCCATTGCTGCACTTCACGTAGGAGGGTGCGCTTTTCTGTGCCCGCCTCTCAAACTGCGCGCTGTAAAAATCCTTCAGGCCTAAGTCTGTCGGCCTACAGACATTGCCGATCAAGCTGATTTCAGCCGCATTTTGATGCCGATACCGTGCGCCGCTCTCCTACTGGAAGGCGCCCTATGAGCAGCAAGCAAGGTGTGACGCAAACACTAAGGCGTGTGGGTGGCGATGGCGGCCAAGGCGCTTCATATTTTGATGACATGACCCCGGCCGAACTCAAAGAGCGTGATGCCGGGATCAAGGCCTACGAGGCCATTCAGGCCCGGCAAGAGGCCTACATGGCGCGCCGCCAAACTGAATCGGCCGCGCAGCAAAGCCATCAGAAACCTGAGCGGCGGGGCTGTGTGTTCGCCAAGTGCAGCAAGCTGCCCGATGCCGTTATCAACTACTCAGACCCGGCGGGTTTCGTGCCGGTTGATAGCCTGAGTGACTACGGCAATTTTGCGATTTTGGGTGGGTCTCAGACCGACAGTGCCGGGTTAGTGCCGCTGGCCTTAATCAGTGGCGCGGTACCGGCGGGTATCGGTGGTTTGGCCTTGGGCGGCACCGCCACTGGAGGCGTTGCCGCCGTGGGCGGAACGATGATTGCCAGCACGTTGTTGGGCGTGCTCGCCTTTTTATGGCCGTCTTCACTGGCTGACAGCGCCCTGTACACCGAAGATCAACTGCGCTCGCTCAAGCAGGCCCGCACCCGCATGCGCTTGCAGGTTGAGCAACAGGCAGATGGATCGCTAAAAGGCTATGGCTTTTACACCGGCTCAACACCCGAATGGGAAATGATCGACGTCATCCAGTTCACCCCGCGCGGCTCGCAGCAGGTGGCGGACTTTGGTGGCGGCGTAGAGTTGATCTGGACGCCCGCGATAAATCCCCAGAACACGCTCGGGATTCCACCGCTGAAAGGTGCGCCGCACACGCCGCAGATATGGATCTACCCGCCGACAAAAGCCGCTGACGCGCTGATCGTTAATCCGATTTATCCACCGGACTACAAAGACTTCATTTTGGTGTTCCCGGCTGACTCGGGGGTGGCGCCGCTTTATGTTGTGTTGAATGTGCCGGGGCATGGGTATCACCCAGCGCCCAATGCTTTGCCCGCTTATCCAGATGCCAAAGTTGCGAAACGTAAGACATCAGTTAGAGGCGGAGGAGCAAAACGCAAACGCTGGACGATTGATTCAGGAAAAATCCTTGAGTGGGATCTGCAGCATGGCGCTGTAGAAATGTACGACAAACGAGGTCGACACCTTGGCGAGTTTGATCCGAATACTGGAGAGCAAACTAAAAGTGCTGATACCAACAGGAGAATTGAGCCATGAAATATGTAATCGAAGCCTTCGATAAAACGACTGAATTACTGGTTTTTGAATTTGTTATCCCTGCGATACATGACGAACAGGTGAAAGCCATTATGGAGTGGACAACTGAACAGCAAGGTTGGGAAGGCTACGACCTCAGAGCAGACCAATTAGTAGCGCTAGAGAAGCTCGTGAACGAAAAGCTCGATACATCGGATTATGATTTTCAGCTCACTGTCAATGCGTAAACTCCAGCGATATCACCCGGTTGCTCCGATATAAAAGTGGCTTCGTTCAAAAACGGCCGAACCACTCACAAATAAATAGGAATCAAACAGTGTATTTACACATAACAGGTTTTTTACCAGCGCCGAATACGGATGACTCATTGAAATTTGAGCGTGTTCTGCAGGGTGATCTTGTGGTCGACTCTCTTAAGATTATGGATTGGAAATCACTGGACGAGGCTGGCGGGTGGGAGACTGAGATTACGCCTGATCAAGCAAAACTGTTCGCGAAGCTGTTGGACGAGCCCACGATAGTAAATTTGGCATTGTTTATAGGGTGTGTTGCTTGATGTAGGGCATCGACGTTATGAAATTTATTATTGAGAGTTTCCACAGCGTTAATGATGTTCAGGCGCGAAGTAGCTCTGCAGCTCAATCGTGATTTCAGGGTTTACGATCGCTGCGCAATCGGACGTAGCCTCGCAGGCTCGGCAACTGCTACGAGACCGTCGCGCAGGAGTGCCATCGAATAGATGTCAGCAGAGGTGAGTAAACGAAGTGGCAATTAAGCGCTCATGGGTTAAGAGCGCACTCAAAACCCCGAACGGTCTCTATCAGTTGTCTTGCTCAGCGTAAAAACTCTGTAGGAGCGAGCTTGTCTCGCGATCTTTTTAAAGGTCAAAAGATCGCGAGGCAAGCTCGCTCCTACCGTGGGTGGGGTTAGGTGAATAGTTTGCTCAGGCAGGTGAGTTTTTTCTTGTAGGAACGCCGGGCTTCGAGGGCTTGGTCGAGGGTGACGCTGACGAAGCGGGCCTTTTGGTTGGGTTGCATTTGGCCGATCAGGTCGAGGTCGGCGCTGATGACGGTGCCGATCATGGCGTAGCCGCCACCCGAGACGGCGTCGCGGTGCAAAACGATGGGTTCGAGCCCGGCAGGGACCTGGATTGAGCCAATCGGGTAGCAGCTATCGACGATGTTGGACGGGTCGGAACCGGCGCCAAACGGTTGCTCACGTGGCTGGAAGCTCAAGGCGCTGCCGCCCTTGAAGCGGTAGCCAATGCGGTCGGCCTCGGAGCCGACGGTCCAGGGTTCGGCGAAGAAGCTTTGCGCGGCGGCTTCGCTGAGGCGCTCGTAGTACAGGCCCGGGACGACCCGCAGGGTGATTTCGCCACCAATGGCCTGGCGCAAGGCCATGGGTAAGCTGGCACCCGCGCGGCCTTTGCCGCTGGCCATGCCCACGGGCAGTTCGTCGCCCGCCACCAACCGCCGACCGTTGAAGCCGCCCAACCCGCCAAGGGCATAGGTGGAGCGGCTGCCGAGTACGATGGGTACGTCGATGCCACCCGCCACCGCCAGGTACATGCGGGCGCCCGCCTTCGGAAAGTCAAAGCGCAGCACTTGCCCGGCCTTCACCGAGAACGCGGTGTCGGGGTGCATTTCTACACCGTCGAGGCGTGGGGTCATGTGGGCGCCGCTGACCGCGACCAGCGCGTCTTGCTGGAACTCGAGTTCCGGCCCCAGCAACGTGCATTCCAACGCAGCTGCACCGGCCGGGTTGCCCACTAATTGGTTGGCGGCGCTCAAGGCGTATTGGTCGAGCGCGCCGGATGGCGGGATGCCCAAGTGGTAGTAGCCTTCGCGGCCCAAGTCTTGAACCGAGGTGGCGAGTCCGGGTTTGAGTACTTTGATCATGCCAGCACCTGCGACAAAGACTGTGGATAGCCAACCGGGTCGGCCAGAAACGCGTCCAGCGAGAACTCCACCGGCCGGATCCGCAAATCGAAACGCCCAGCGTCGACCTCGGCCACGGCGTGGTCGTAGTCTTCGCGGCTCATCGGTTTGAATTGCACGATGTCACCGGGGCGGAAGAACACCATGTGTTCCTTGAGATAGGCGAGGTTCTGCTGCGGGTCGTAGATCGGCGCCGGGGTGACGCCAAACATTTGGTAACCGCCCGCGCCGCGTACCGAGTAAATGCAGCCAAAACAACCGCCGTGACCGAGGGTCAATTTGGGTGTGTCGGTGCGCGGCCGCAGGTATTTGGGCACCTGTAATTGCCGCTCGCGCTCCACCATCTGGAACATGAACGGAAGCCCGGCAACAAAGCCGACCATGGAGACAAACCACGGCGCACCGCTGTGGGCTTCGATGAAGGCCTCGACATCGGCCAGGCCGTTGATGCGGGCGGCGTACTCCAGATCCGTGGCGCTCGGGTCTTGGTGGCGGTCGCGAAAACGCATCAGGGTTTCGTGGGTCCACGGGTCGTTGTAAAGCACCGGGATTTCGATGATGCGGGTGTGCAACGAGCGCTCGGCGACGGCCTCCGCTTCGGCGCTTTTTACGGCGTCGAGCAGCGTTTGAGGAGCGATGCGGTCCGGGTCAAAACGGATCTGGAATGACGCGTTGGCCAGGCACACATCCAGCACGCCATCGAGGGCCATGTGCTCCACGGCGCGGGTGACGGCCATGCCTTTGAAGAAGGCCTCCAAGGACATGCTGTCGCTGACTTCGGCAAACAAATGCTCGTCCGCGCCGAAGCTGTAGCGGATTGGGGTATTCATGCGTCACCTCCACCAGAGTGCTCAGCCAACCAGGTTTCCAAGGTGCCGGTGTTGAAGTCCGCGCTGTGCAGCCACGGCTGTTTCAACAACTGGCCATGCAACGACAAGGTGCTGGCCATGCCGGTCAATTGAGTCTGCTCTACCGCGCTTGATGCCCGGGCCAAGGCTTGCGAACGGTCAGCGCCGTGCACAATCAATTTGGCCAGCAACGAGTCGTAGTATGGCGGCACGCGGTAGCCTTGATACAGGTGCGTGTCGACGCGAATGCCCTCGCCCTGCGGCCAGACCAACGCCTCGACCACGCCGGGGCTGGGGAAGAAATTGCGCGCCGGGTCTTCGGCATTCAGGCGCATTTGCACGGCGGCGCCATTGAGGCGGATATCGCTTTGCTGCAAGCCCAACGGCTCGCCAGCAGCAATGCGCAACATAGCCTGGACCAGGTCGATGCCAGTGATCAATTCACTGACCGGGTGTTCGACCTGGATCCGCGTGTTCATCTCGATAAAGAAGAACTCACCTGTCTCATCGTCGTACAGGTATTCCAGCGTGCCAGCGCCCTTGTAGCCCAGCGATTCGGCCAAGCGTACGGCGCTCTCGCAGAGGGTTTCGCGCTGTTGCTGAGTGAGGACCGGCGACGGCGCCTCTTCGAAGACTTTTTGCCGACGGCGCTGCAACGAGCACTCGCGTTCAAACAAATGCACGGCGCGTTGACCGTCGCCCAGCACCTGGACTTCGATGTGCCGCGCCTTGCCGATAAAGCGCTCCAGATACACCGCGCCATTGCCAAACGCGGTCTGCGCTTCACGCTGGGCGCGCGGGAATTCTTCGCTCAGTTGCTGGGCGCTTTGCGCCAGGCGAATCCCGCGCCCGCCACCACCGGCCGACGCTTTGATCAGCAAGGGATAGCCCACGGCCTCGGCGGCCTTGAGCGCGGACTCGACGTCGAACAGCTCATCCGCAGAGCCCGGCACCACGGGCACGCCAGCGGCCTGCGCGGTGCGGCGGGCCTCGGCTTTGTCGCCCATACGGCGAATGGTGTCGGGGCTCGGGCCGACAAAAATCGCCCCGGCGGCGAGCACGGCTTCGGCGAAGTCGGCGTTCTCGGACAAGAAGCCATAACCCGGATGCACCGCGTTGGCGCCGGTGGCTCTCAGCGCGCCGATCAAGGCCTCGATGTTCAGGTAGCTTTTATCGGCGCGGGCCGGGCCGAGGATGTGAACTTCATCGGCCATGCGCGCAGCTTGGGAGTCGACGTCGGCTTCGCTGCACGCGGCTACGGTGGGAATCCCCAACGCCTGGGCGGCGCGAATAATCCGCACGGCGATCTCGCCACGGTTGGCGATCAGTAATTTATGAATGCCTTGGGTCATGGTCACGCCCTTACTCGTGGTCGAGCGTTGCGATGACCTGGCCCGGCTCGATCGGGTCGCCGTCTTCAACCAGGAAGGCGCTGACCCGACCGGCTGCCCCGGCGGTCAATTCAGAAAACTGCTTCATGACTTCAATCAAGCCAATGACCGTGTCGGCAGTGACCTGCGCGCCCACTTCAACAAAGTTGTCCGAGTCCGGTGAAGCTTTGCGGTAGAACGTGCCCGGCAATGGGGTGATGACGGTGTGTTCGGCCATGTCTGTTCCTCTTGGAATAGTTGTAGAAAGGCAGGCAAAAAATGAATCGATGCGTAAACCCTGGTTTCTGGCGCCAGGTGTTCAGGGATTAACGTGGCGCGCGCACCTTGAGCCCGGCACCGTCCAGTGCGCCGCGCACCGCTTGGGCCAAAACGAGCGCGCCCGGCGTGTCGCTGTGCAAGCAGATGGAGTCGAACTCGATGGCCAGGTCTTCGCCTTCGACGGTGCGCACCACGCCCTCCTGACAGGCACGCAACGCACGCTCAGCAACGTGGGCCGGGTCGTAAGCGCGCACATTGCGGGTAAACACGATGGAGCCGCTGAGGTCGTATTCGCGGTCGGCATAAAACTCGCGAACCACCGGCTGGCCCAACGCTTGAGCGATGCGGCAGATCACCGAACCCGGCATGCAAAACAGCAGCAGCTCCGGCTCCAGACGTTGCAGGTTCTCGACCAGCAAGCGCGCCGCTTCTTCGTCACGGGCCAGGTGCATGTAGAGCGCGCCGTGGGGCTTGATGTGTTGCAGTGCAACGCCTTGAACACGCGCCAGCTCACGTAGGGCGCCGAGTTGGTAAAGGATGTCGTCGACCAGTTCCTGGGCCGGGGCATTGATGTGGCGACGGCCAAAACCGACCAGGTCGCGAAAGCCCGGGTGTGCGCCAATGGCCACGCCCAGACGCTTGGCTTGCTCGATGGTGCGGCGCATGGTGCTCGGGTCACCGGCATGAAAACCGGTGGCGATATTGGCCGAGCTGATGAAGGCCATCAGTTCGGTGTCGACGCCATCGCCGATGGTCCACGGGCCGAAGCCCTCGCCCATGTCGGAGTTGAAATCTACGGTGTGCATGGGTGTTGCTCCTGGTGCTGATGACTGCATGCAAACTACGTTAGAGTGCTGCCAACCCCGTGGAAAGATCTATTAATAGATAGGATGCCTTCTGAAAAACAGATAGATATCCTATGGAGTGCCCATGTCACTGACCCTGCGCCAAGTCCGTTATTTCGTCGCCACCGCCGAGATTGGGCAAATCTCCCAGGCGGCGATTTATTTGAATATTTCCCAGTCGGCGGTGACCACAGCGATCAAGGAGCTGGAGAGCACTGTCGGCACGCTGTTATTTCAGCGCTCGGTTCAGGGCATGACCTTGACCGAGGCCGGGCGGCATTTTCTGAACCGGGCCTACGTGATTTTGCGCAGCGTGGATGACGCCTTGAACAGCCCGCTGCCGGACATCCGCGCCAGCGGCGTGTTGCGCTTGGCGGCCAGCTACACGGTGATCGGTTATTTTTTGCCACACCATTTGCAGCGTCTTGAACACTGGCACCCGGACGTCACCATCGAGGTCCATGAACAAGAGCGCACGGCGATCGAGCAAGGGTTGCTGGAGGGCCGTTTCGACATGGCGGTGGTGCTGACGGCGAACCTGACGCACCCGGACATAATCTCCGAAACACTCTTCAACTCTGAGCGCCGGTTGTGGCTGCCCAGCCATCACCCGCTGTGCGAGCGTTCGGCTGTGAGCTTGGCCGACGTCGCCAAAGAGCCCTACATTTTGCTCACCGTGGATGAAGCAGAACAAAGTGCGATGCGCTATTGGGAGCAGAGCCACCAACAACCCAACGTGCGGGTGCGCACCAGTTCTGTTGAAGCGGTGCGCAGCATGGTTGCCAATGGCAGCGGCGTGGCGATCCTGTCGGACCTGGTGCACCGGCCATGGTCACTGGAAGGCAAACGCATTGAAACCGTGACCGTCACCGACGCCGTGACGCCCATGAGCGTGGGGTTGGCGTGGCATCGCGAGCGCGACTTGAGCCCGGCGATGCAGGCGTTTCGTACGTACTTCCACGACGCCTTTTTGGCCCCGCAGCAGATATCGGCGCGGCGCTGAAGCGGTGCAGGAGCGAGCTTTTTTACGATCAAAAGATCGCGAGGCGAGCTCGCTCCTGCAGGGGGAGGGGTGAAGATTAGAACTGGTATTCGACGCTGCCTTGCAGGGTTCGCCCACGGCCCAGGGTGAAGGCCAGTACGTCGCCCAGCGGGACGAGGTAGGCGCGGTCGGTGACGTTTTCCATGGCCACACGCAGGTTCAACTGGTCGTTGACGCGGTAGCTGCCGTACAGGTCGTAGACGGTGTAGGGCTTCCAGTCTGCCGGGTAGACGCCGCCCTGGGAGACGGTCACGTCCGGGCCGCCGGCGATGGAGTAGCCGCCGCTGTAGCGGGCGCGGGCGCCGATATCCAGTTTGCGCTCGAAGAAGCGCGCGCCCAGAGTGAGGGTCCCACGGTCCATCGGCATGTGTTCGGCGGAACCGAGGATGGCGCCGCAATGCGAGGAGCCGTTGGCGATGTCATCAGGGATCATGGCGTCTACCGGCTGACGGCTGCCGGGTTTTTTGACGATTTTGGTGACGCCGCCCAGCCAGGCGGTTTTGCTGCAGTAGTCGTTGGTGCCGATCATGTGCGTGTAGTTGAACTGGCCATAGGCGCGGCCCGCGTCGTAGTCCAACTGGTACTCAATGCCCTTGAAGCGGGTTTCTTTGAGGTTGTTGACGTAGGCACTGTTGCCCAGGCTGGCCATGCCATAACCCGGCTTTTGCAAGGCCATGTTCATGAAGATGAAGTCGTCGACCCGGGTGTCAAAGTACGACACTTTGGCGCCTATGCGGTCGCCGTCCAGGAACAGGCTGTCTTTGAAGACGTTGACGCCCACTTCCCAAGTGGTCGAGGTCTCTGGCTTGAGGAACGGGTTGGGGTAGGTGAATTCTGCGCCCCCGCCATGGGGCCGCCCGCTGATCATGGTTTCGGTCACGGCCGGTGGGCGCCAGCCCTTGCCGTAAGTGGCGAACAGTTGCATCCAGTCCAGGCCCGGCTTGACCGATAGGCCGAAGGTGGGCGAGAAGCGGCCTTGCTCTTCGTCTACGTCGTAGTGCACCGACTCGCCGATCTGTTTGGTGGTACCAATCACGAACGTGCGGGTTTCAAGGCCGGTCTTGCCGCGCAGCCGGTAACGGTCGTAGCGCAAGCCCGCGTTCACGTTGAACCAGTCGTCGTAGTCGTAATCCAGACGCGTGAACAGGCTGGCCACGCCACGATCGCCCTTGGGTGTCATGTTTTCTGAGTCCGGGGTATCGAGCACGGCGCCTTCAGCCACGGTTTGGGTCGAGTTGGGGCGCACTTTGTCGTAGAAGAACTCCAGCCCGTAGTTGGCTTTGATGATGGAGCGTTCACCCAGTGCAAACAGCGAGGTGTTCTGCGCTTGCAGGCCGTAGGTGTCGGTCTGGTAGGTGACCTTGTAGCCAGGGCTGATACCGCGCGCCAGGGTGCTCTGTTGGTTGCGGTTGTCGACGTGGTAGACCTTGGCCTTGAAGTCGATCAGCGGGTTGTCCGGTGTGTAGCTGTAGTCCAGCGCCAGGTTCTGCGCCCTGACGCTGTTGCTGCCGAGTTTGTCCCAGAGGTCGGCCTTCTCGACGTTCATCATGTTGGCGTCGGTGTAGTTGACGTTGGTCACCAGGTAGCTGAGTTGCAAGCGCTGGTCTTGTGGCAGGTTGAGGCCGAGTTTGATCAGCCGTGAGCGCATCACCGAGCCTGAGTATTCCACCGGGGAGTTTTTAAGGCGGGTGGCGTTTTCCGGGTGGGCGGCAGAGCCTGTGCGCAGCTCGCCGATGGAGCCTTTGGTGCCGGGGTCATAGTCGCCCAGATGGCGCTCGCTAGCGGCCACCAGCATGTCCCAGACTTCGCCGCCGATGGCAAAGGCCGAGCTGCCGATAAAGTGGGTGCCATTGCCCAGCCCGCCCAGGCCTGTGGTAGCGCGGATACGGCCGCCGATTTCTTTGCCATCGGTGAGCAGGTCTGACGCTTCGAGGGTGCGGAAGTTGGCAATACCGCCAATCACGCCCGCGCCGCCCATGGTGGACGTGGCGCCCTTTTCAATCACGACCTGGGAGAGCAAATCGGGGTCGACATACAGCGTGCCGTTACGTTGCTGGTGGCCGCTTTGTTGATAGTTCTGGCGCATGCCGTCGACCGACATGTTGACCCGGCCATAGTCCTGAATGCCGCGAATGTTGACGGACAAACCGGGGTCTTGCTGACTGACCGCCGAGTACACGCCGGTGGTTTCTTCGAGCATGTCGGCGGCATGGCGCGGCGGGTTGCGGTCCAGTTGTTCGCGGCTGACCACGTTGACCGAACGCGGCGCCTGGTAGACCCAGTCCCCAGGGTGCGCGGCGTTGACTTGGGTGGCCGACAAGCTCAGCACATTGCCTTCGTGCACCGGCAATTGGAACAACTGCACGGACGGGCGTTTGCTGCCTTGGGCCTGATTGTGTTCGAAGCGGATGCCGCTGCCGTCGAGCAACTGGCTCAGGGCCGCGGCGATGCTGTAGTTACCCTGCACAGCGTGGCCCGTGCGGCCTTGCAGCTGTGCGTCGCCGACCAGCAGATCGATCCCGGCTTGAGCGGCCAAGGCGTAGATGGCGGTGTCCAGTGGCTGAGCAGGCACGTTGAACGGACGAACGCTGTCGAGCGTGGCCACCTTGCCCGGCGCCCCCGTTGCCGTGCTTTGCTGAGCGGCCACCTGGCCTGTCGATACCGCGCCAAGCAGCATGATGGCCATGCCTATAGCCCGTCCCAGACGACTGGGGATCGGTCGTTCTACGTTCATCCTTAACCACTCCTTGAATGCTAATGAATTGCATCTGCATTAGCATTGACGGATGGTCGCACACCCTAGGTAAAAATAATTTCCAGCCCGTGGTCGGGGCTTAATACAGCACGGTCACGCCTGCCAGTTGGGCGACCTGAAGCTGGCGTTCGGCCGCCAGGGTACGGATGGCAGCATCGAGGTTGTCGAGGTGGAACAAGCCGCTGACCGGGGTGTGCGCCTGCTCGCTGGCGACCAGTTTGAGCAGGCCGGGGCGAAAGTCCGAGAAGCGTTGCAGCACCTGATCGAGGGGCACATTGCGAAAGATCAGCACGCCCTGCGCCCAGTCGGCGCGCTGTGTCGGGTCGTCGCTGAGAGCGACGATGCCCTGGCCGCGTTGGTAGCGGGCGGCCTGGCCCTCACTCAGCGTCAGCTCGCTCTGGGGCTGTTGCAGGCTGACGTTGACGCTGTGTTGCAGCACGCCGACCCAGGCGTTGTCGCTGTCTTGTCGTTGCACCACAAAGCGCGTGCCCAATGCTTGGGTTCGGCCGCCGGAGGCTTCGACGACGAACGCACGTTTTTCTTCGCCCTGACGCGGCGCCGGGCTGAACAATGCCTCGCCCTGGATCAGCCGCACGCGGCGCTCATGGCCGTCGTAATCGACGTCCAGGGCGCTGCGCGAGCCGAGCAGCACTTGGCTGCCATCTGCGAGGGTCAAGGTGCGAACTTCGCCGGTGCCGGTGCGGTAATCGGCCATCAATGGGGCCAGAGTGTCGCGGCTGTTCACCGCCAGCATCACCACCAGCAACAGGCCTGCAACGCCCGCCCAGCGCACGGGCATCCGCGGTTCCCAGGTAAACAGGCCGCGCAGGAAGCGCCGCACACGGGTGGACCGCGCCACGGGGACGGGGGTGGAAAACAGCGGATTGGCGCGCAGGGTTTCGGCCATCTCCCAGAGCATTTCAGCGTCGGCCAGAGCATCGGCATGGGCCGGGTCAGCGTCCAGCCAACGCTCCAGCGCGTCCATTTGTTGCGCATCCAGCCGCTCCATGCGTTGGCGTACGGCCCAGTCAGCGGCCTGCTGGCGGATTCGCTCAGCAGTGGCGTCAGGCGTCATCACAGGATGTTCTCTTTTTTGGGCGTATAGGGAATATGACGGGCAAGGCGGCCACATCCGGTAAATAAACACGCATACGGTGCAGGGTTTTCATCCGCGATGCTCCATTTTTTGCGCGACGAAGCTGACGGCCATGGCCAGATGCTTCTGCACGGAGCTGGTGGAAATCGCCAAATGTTCGGCGGCCTGTTGATAACTCATGCCTTCGAACCGACACAACTGGAACACCTGACGCGTGCGCAGGGGCAGCGCGGCCATCGCCTGCAACAGGCGTTGCATGTCTTGCTGGGCCTGGGCGCGCATGTCCGGGCCGGGCATCGGGTCGACGACTTCGTGCAGGGTTTGGAGGGGGACGCTGTCGGTGCGGGTCTGTTGATGGCTGCGCCGATGGTCAATGACCAGACGGCTGGCCATGGTAAACAGGAACGCCATGGGTTCTTGCAGGCGCTCTTCACTCTCGCGCATGGCCAGGCGGGCAAAACACTCTTGGGTGAGGTCGTCCGCCAGTTCGGGCTGGCGTGTTTTTAAAAGCAGAAAGCGCCGCAGACGCGGCGCGCACTCGGCATACCATCGCTCCAGTTCGGTTTCAGAGGCCATGGTGCCTGCGCTGCTCGATTTAAATGAGGTTGATATTCTTTATCATTTGCGCAGGTAGAGGCAAGAGGCTATTACGGGTGAGGTGGCTCTTAGGGCAAAAGCCAGATCAAGAGATCGTGAGGCAAGCTCGCTTCTACAGGGGGGCCGGTGGGTTGGGCGTTGCGTTGGCGGGCGCAATCGTGAATGATACGGCTTCTCATTTATGACCCTTTCTCGTCCGGGCTTTCCGTTCATGCCTTCGCCCTCCCGTTCAACGTTGCTGGCCAGCTTTCAGGAGCATTACGACGATCTGTTGTCGTTCCTGACGCGGCGCCTGCGTGACCGGCATCGGGCGGCGGATGTTGCACAGGAAACCTGGATCAAACTGGCGAAGATCGACCCTGATACGGTCACGGTGCTGAATGATCGGCACTTTATTTTCAAGGTGGCGGGTAATTTGGCCATTGATGCGCTGCGGGTTGATCAGCGCCAGACCCGTAATCTGAGCGCCGAGCCGCCGTCCATCGACATCGCCGACCCGGGGTTGCCGCCAGAAGGCTTATTGCTGGCCAAAGAGCGCATCGGCATTTTGGATGAGGCCCTGCAACAGCTCTCACCCAATGCCCGCAAAGCGTTGTTGCTGAGCCGTATCGATGGCATGACCCAAGCGCAGATCGCGGCAGAACTGGGCGTGTCGCCGAGTATGGTGGCAAAATACATCGGCCAGGCGTTGCGCCATTGCCGTGACTGGCTCAAACACAACCATGCCTGAGCCCGCCGCAATGCCTTCAACGCCCTCCTCTGACGACCTCGACGATCAAGCCATTGAGTGGCAAACGCTGCTGCATTCTGGCGACGCCAGCGCTCGTCAGCGCCTGGACTACCAACGCTGGCAGCACCTCAGCCCCGCCCACCAAACTGCCGCCCGCGAGGCCGAAGCGCTGTGGGCCGATATCGGCCTGACCGCCACTGCCGAGCAACACCGTACACGCCCGCGTCGCCGCGTGTTTCGCTGGGCCAGCGGGCTGGCGGCGGGGCTGGTCATGGCCGTGTTGGGCTACGGCGGCCTGGAGTACGTGCCGCGTTGGTCTGACACCCATCACACCGGGGTCGGTCAGCGCCAGCAATGGCTGTTGAGCGACGGCACGCGGGTGACGCTGAACAGCGCCACGGCGTTGACCGTGGATTTCACCGCCAACCAGCGCACCATCACGCTGCGCAAAGGCGAAGCGCTGTTTGAACTGGCGAACGATCCGGCCCGGCCCTTTGTGGTTGAGGCCGGTCAGGACCGGGTGCAGGCCAAGGAAGCGACGTTCAGTGTGCGCCGTGACGCCGATCAGACCCGCGTGCTGGTGGCCACCGGCGCGGCGCAGGTTGAGCATCAGGCCCAGACTCTGGAGTTGCGCCCCAATCAGCAAGCGCTGTATCACGCTGGCCAGCCCGTTGCCGAGCGCCAGCAGGTGGATGCCAATGCGCTGACGGCGTGGCATCGCGGCAAGCTGATTTTCAACCGCAAGCCGTTGCAGGAAGTGCTCAGTGAGCTGGAGCGTTACCAGTACGGGCGCATTGTGCTGCCGGACACTGACTTGGGGGCGATGCAGATCAGCGGGGTGTTTGACCTGAATGATCCGCACAATCTGCTGCACACCCTTGAGCAGCGTTACGGCCTCAACATCACCTATTTGCCGTTTGTGGCGTGGGTGCACTGAAAATAATTTCACGCGGGCACTGCAAGATCCTGTTGGGCATATCGTCGTACTAAGACCAAGAGCGAATCCGTTCTCATTAGCGATATAAAAACCCAGACAAGGATTAACACCGCAATGGTCCAGCCCATCAAACAGCCGCGCGGCGCACGCCCCACCGAACAACGACTGCGTCAAACGCTGATGGCCACCACGTTGCTGGCAAGCCTGGCGGGCACGTTCCACGCCACCGCGCACGCGGCACCGGCCACAGCGCCCAACGCCTCGGTGAGCACCCGCCAGGTCAACGTTGCCGTCCCGGCCCAAGACCTCGACCAGGCGCTGACGCAGTTTGCTGATCAGGCTGACTTGCACCTGTTGTTTACCTCTGCCGAAGTGGCCGGGCTGCACAGCCCTGCGCTGGACGGCCAGATGAGCATTGAACAGGCGCTGCAAACCCTGTTGGCAGGCAGCGGCCTGAACTGGCAGTTTAGCGACGCGCGCACGGTGATTGTGCGCAAGCCGGACACGGCGGCAAAAGGGCTGCAACTCAAGGCGCTGGAAGTCAGTGTGGGCGCGCGCACCAGCACCGCCATCAGTGAAATTCCCGGTACGGTTTGGGTGGTGGATCAGGTGCAACTGCAAGAGCAACTGGACACCGGCGTCACCCTCAAAGAAGCCATTGGCAAGTTGGTGCCGGGCCTGGATCTGGCCCCCGAAGGCCGCAGCAATTACGGCCAGAACATGCGCGGGCGCAACGTTTTGGTGATGATCGACGGCGTGAGCCAAAACAGCTCACGCGGCCTGTCGCGGCAGTTCGACAGCATCTCGCCGTTTAACGTGGAGCGGGTTGAAGTGTTGTCGGGCGCCAGCGCGTTATACGGCGGCGGCGCCACGGGCGGGATCATCAATATCGTGACCAAAAAAGGCGCGCCCGGCCCGGCCCAGTTTGAAACCGAAGTGTCGGGCACCAGCGGCTTTAACAAGAGCGATGACCTGTCGAGCCGCATCTCGCAATCGGTGAGCGGCGGGACCGATCGGGTGCACGGCCGCCTGGGGATTTCCGGCGAGCAGAACAAAGCGTTTTACGACGGTAAAGGCGACCAGATCTTTATCGATAACACCCAGACGGATTTGCAGTACAACCGCACGCTGGACCTGATGGGCAGCCTGGCGATCAAGCTCGATGACGTGCAAGACCTCGACCTGCTGGCGCAGTATTACGACTCGGGCAACAACGGCAACACCGGGCTTTACTTCCCCAACCTGCACGACAAGGCACCGTCCAATCTGGAAGATGCCGAGATCCGCAGCGGCTACCACACCGACCTTGAGCCACGCTCCAAGCGCCTGCTGTTCAACGCCAACTATCACCACAGTGACCTGCTGGGCCAGGACTTCTACTTGCAGGGCTCGTACCGCAAGGAAGACAACAATTTCTTCCCGTTCCCGTATTACAACGCGGGCAAACCCCAAGGCGTCAACGGCGTTTACTTCGCCGCGTCGCAACAGAATTTTGAAGTCACCAGCCTCAAGGCGCTGTTCGCCAAACAGTGGGACAGCGTGAAGCTGACCTATGGCGTGGACCTGGACCGTGAGCGTTTTAACGCCACGCAAAGCGTGTTCAATTCGGCCATTTCTTCCGAGAGCGGCGGGCTGGATCTGGACACCCAAAGCAAAGCTCCGCGCTACCCGAGCTACCGCGTCGACGGCCACTCGGTGTATGCCCAGGCGGACTGGAAACTCACCGACGCCCTGACGTTGTCCGGTGGCGCACGCCGCCAGCAAATGGACGTAGACGTGGGGGTGTTCAAAGGCATCCCCGGTGGCAGCAACGATTACGCGGTCAACCTGTTTAACCTGGGCGCCATTTATGACTTCAAGAACGGCCACCAGACCTGGATCAATTACAGCGAAGGCTTTGACCTGCCGGACCCGGCCAAGTATTACGGCAAGGCGGGCCTGAGCGTTAAAGACAATCCGCTGGCCGGGATCAAGAGCCGTCAGGTCGAAACCGGCTGGCGTTTTGCCGATGTGGACTGGGACGCGCAGGCGGCGGTGTATTACATCTGGTCTGACAAAGTCATCACCACCGACAGCGCGACGCTGACCATTGATGTGGTGGATAAAAAGAGCCGCGACTTTGGTTTTGAAGGTGCGCTGACCCGTCACTTCAACAACGGCTGGGATGCGGGCGGCACGTTGCACCTGGTGCGTTCCGAAGAGGAAGACGCCGATGGCGACTGGATGAAGCGCGATGCCCGTTACGCGTCGTTGTCCAAATCAACGGCGTTCGTGGGCTGGCATGGGGACGGTCGTAATGTGCGCTTGCAGGGCAACCACGCCTTCACGCTCAAGGACGATTCTGATCACAAGATCAGCGGTTACACCACGTTCGATTTGATGGGCAGCCAAGAGACAGAATTCGGCACCTTTAGCGCCGGTATCCAGAACCTGCTGGACAAGGAATACAGCACGGTCTGGGGCCAGCGTGCCGCGTTGTTCTACTCACCGACTTACGGCCCGGAGTACCTGTATGACTACCAGGGGCGGGGCCGGACGTACACCTTGACCTGGTCGATGGCGTACTGAGTGCAGGCAGGCTGCGAAAGGGCCAAGCCCTTCGCAGCCTGTGGCAGCGACTGCGTTTACTGAGGCGCTACACCGCCAAAGCGTGTGCCCATGAGGGTGACGAAGTCTTCGAGGCTCATTTTCTCCCCGTTGAAATTCACCACGCCGGCGGCATAGTTGAGCGACGCCAGGATGTTGTTGCCCTCAACGTTCGCCAGCCCGGTTTGCACCGCCATGACGCCCGCCAGTTCGCTGGTCATGTTGGCGACCTGGGCGATTTGTTTCGGGTCGGTCTGGCCGGCCAATTGCGCCTGAACGCTCGCCAGATCAGCAATCATCGGCTTGGACAGCTGCAGTTTGGCGTCGAGCGAGGTCAGCATTTGCTTCACCACATCGAGCGGCGGTAGCTCGAACGAAGCGGGCTGTGCAAGGCTGGTCGCGATGCTCAGTTGGCTCTCGCCATTGGTGGTTTTGATGTTGAGTTTTTCCAGCGCCAGGTTCGGCTTGGCCGCCAGCAGCGTGCTGACATCGGCTTGCACTTGGGTGTCTTCGGCCGGAGTCAGTTGCACCTTGGGCAGGGTGCCGTCGGCTTGCGGCTGGAACTTGGTCTGGTAGATCTGCAACAGCGACTGCATCGCTGGAATGTCCAGGTTGCTGGCAGACATGACCATTTCTGCGCTGCCCACGGGCTTGTCGTTGAACGTGACGTCACCCAGGCTGTAGGTCAGGCGCCCGGACATCAGGCGGTCTTTGGCCGAGGCGGAACCGGTGTATTCAAAGTTTTTGACCTTGAGCACAGACTGGGCCGCGCCGGAGGTCAGTTGCGCCTCGCTCAGCTCCAGCACGTTCTGGCCCAGGTAGAAACCGTAGGTGCTTTTGTTCAGGTCGCTGGCCAGGGTCAGCCCGCTCAGCTCGATCGATACCGGTGGGGTATCGGAAGGCGTGGCCTGGAGCTTGAGGTAGTCCATGTAGCCTTTGGCTTTGAGGTGCTGGGCGCCTTCATCGGTTTGGGCGCTGAGGTTCAGGCCCGAGAAACTGATGCGGGTTTTATCGTCCAGCGTAAGGTCGAAGGGCAGCAACTCCAGTTGCCCGTCCACCGAACGACCGTAGCCCAAGGTGACTTGGCCGGTAAGAGGCGCCTGGTCCTTGGTGGCTGCGAACCATTTTTCGGTGAAGGGGGTTTTCTCAAGGGCGTAGTTGCTGACCGCCATGACCGGCGCCCACTTGAAGGTCTTGATGCGCGACCACGGCAATGGGCCGTGCTCGATGTGATCGACAAACAACAGCTCAACCGGCTGCGGGTCAGAACCTTCGGCATCATCCTGAAGGGTCAGGCGATAGTGCGCGGTGCTGCTGTAGAGGTGGGTCTCAATGGACACCAGTTCGATGCTGCCGTGGGTCGCGGAGCCGGCCAGTTGAGCGGCCATTTCTTTGTTGGCTTCTGCGATCGAGGTCTTGAGTTCGCCTTCGATCTTGGTGCCGGTGTACCAGGCGCCAGCCGTGTTCAAAACCCCTGCGATTACAACAATGCCGACCAGTACGCCTAATGGTTTGTTCATCAAGTTGACCCGTTCAATGTCCGTTGTGTTGAAGATATGCGGTCTTTACTGAGCCCTTCATGGGCCAAAAAGTGGCAGCAGGTTATCACTCGCGGCGAGTCGACGCTGCGTTTCGCCCGCACCGATCAAGCGCACAGCGTAGACGCTATTGCGTAAAGCTTGCGAGCGTAGCGCCTGAAATACGCGGCCCCGAGGACAATCGTGCTGGCTTGGCCGATGACTGCGCAGAATTCTCCTACGTAATTAAAAGCACCATCCTAAAGCCAACATGATAATCCTCAGCCGCTCTCCACTGCGTGACAGTGTTGTCAGGGTTTAGGCGCGGCCGGGGCTTGGGCACGGCTACTTTCCCAGCCGCCACCCAGGGCCAGAAACAGATCGATCTGGCTCATCGCGACTTGCGTGTTGGCCGCCGCTAACTGGGCCCGCACATCGGTGTAGGTGCGCGTGGCTTGCAGGTCTGCGAGGAACGATTCACGCCCGGCAGCAAAGAACTGATGGGTCTGGTCGGCCGCTTTTTTGGCTGAGTCATCGGCTTCGGCCAAAGCATCGCGGCGTTGCAGTGCAGCGGTGTATTGCACAAGGCTGGTCTGGGTTTCGCGAACCGCGTTCAGCACCACGCCATCAAAGCTTGCCAACGCGCCTTGGGTGGCGGCCTCGGCTTCGCGGATTCGCGCACGTGAGCCATTGGTGGGGATGGTCCAGCTCAGCAGCGGGCCAAAGCCCCAGCGGTTGGTCGGCGCGGTGCCGAGGTTGTCGACGATCCCGACCGTGCCGATGGAGGCGCCGATGCTGATGTCCGGGTACAGCGAGCCGGTGGCCACGCCAATTTCGGCGGTTGCGGCGGCCAAGTGGCGTTCGGCCTGGCGCACGTCCGGGCGACGCTTGAGCAGCGCGGCACCGTCACCCACAGGGAGTAATTGCGCGATGTGCGGCAGCTCATCACAGGTGGCGAGATGGGCAGGCAGTTGGTCCAGCGGTTTGGCCAGCAGCATCGACAAACGGAACAGCCCGGCCTGGCGTTGGGCCTCATAGCGCGGCAGTTCAGCGCGCAACGATTTGACCTGGGTTTCGGAACGCGTGACCTGGGTTTCATCACCGCGCCCGGCATCGCGCAGGCGCTGGGTGAGCGCGGTGGTTTGCGCTTGCAGTTTTAACGACTCTTTGGCGATGCCCAGTTCTTCGTTGGCGGCGCAGACCTGCACGTAAGCACGCACCACGTCAGCGACCACGGTGATGCGCGCGGTGTCGGCGGCGGCTTGGGTGGCATCGGCGTTGGCCTGTGCTGCCTCAATGCCGCGCTTTAACGTGCCCCACAAATCGAACTGATACGAGGTGCTGATGCCCAGGTCACCGACGTTGGCCACCGGGACTTTATCCGCCAGCAAAAAGGCTTCGCCCGACTCTTGCAGGCGCTGGGCGCCGCCTTTGACCGAACCACTCCAGCCGCCCGCCGACTCGGCCTGTTCAACCTGGGCACGCGCCCGCGCAAGGTTCGCCGCCGCTACGCGCAGGTTGGTGTTGGAGGCCATGGCCTGACGCACCAATTCATTCAGCGTCGGGTCCTGGTAGAGCTTCCACCAATCAGTGGGCACCGGTGCCGAGACGACGTTATCGCCCTCGCCCGCCAACGTGCCTTGCAGGTCTGGACGCTGCTGGGCCGCGTCTTTGGGCAGGTGATAGTCCGGCCCGACCATCTGGCAGCCGGCCAGCAGCAACCCCAGCCCTACGGCTGCCAGGCGAACCGCTTTCATTGCGCCTTCTCCTGTGCCGGCTTGGCTTTGGGCGAGTCCGGGATGATGGAAACGGTCGCCGTGCGGCCCGCGATCATGCGGAAGTCTGCGGGCACATCATCAAAGACGATGCGCACCGGAATCCGTTGCGCCAGCCGTACCCAACTGAAGGCCGGGTTCACGTTGGGCAGCAGGTTCTGGCCGCTGGTGCGGTCGCGGTCTTCGATGCCGGCCACGATGCTTTCGACATGGCCACGCAAGCGGGCGTCGTCACCGATCACGCGGATATCAACGCTTTGGCCGACGTGAATGCCATCGAGTTTGGTTTCTTCGAAATAGCCGTCGATGTGGAAGGAGCTGCTGTCGACAATCGACAACACGGGCCGCCCGGCGGTCACGAATTCGTTGACCCGAGGGGCGCGATCGTTGACGTAGCCATCCACCGGGCTGCGCACCACGGTGCGGTCGAGGTTGAGCTGGGCGCTGTCGACGGCCACTTCGGCCTCGGTGAGCGCGGCCTGTGCGCGCATTTCTCGCGACTGGCTTTCTTCCAGTTGCTCACGCGCAACGAGGTTGCCCAACCCCCGGTTGCGGCGGTTTTCACGCTGGGCCTGGGCCAGGGTTTCTTTACGGTCAGCCACGGTCGCCTGCGCCTGGCGCAGGGCCAGTTTGAAGCGGTCCTGGTCGATGACGAACAACACTTGGTCGCGCGTAACGGGCTGGTTGTCGCGCACATCGACTTGCTTGATGAGGCCCGACACGTCAGGGGAAATTTGCACCACGTCTGCGCGGATGTGGCCATCGCGCGTCCAGGGAGCAAACATGTAGTACATGGTCATGCGCCAGACCACGACGCAGGCAAACGCCACCACCAACAAGGTGAGAACGACGCGGCCCAAGGTCAATAAAGGTTTTTTCATGTCATCAAATATCGACTAAACGAATCCACAACGCCGAGTAGCAGAGCGTAGAGACCGACGTTGAACAAAGCCCGGTGCCAGACCAGGCGGTAAAAGTGCAGACGCGTAAGAACCGCGTGAACCGCTAGAAACAGCAGGTAGGTGATGCCCATCAATACCAGTAGCGTAGGCAGGAAAACCCCGCTGATATCGATATCTCCGATCATAGCGGCGCTCCGTCAATGCCTTGCACGTGCGGGTGCTGCAGGCCGTCGTTATCGACAATGAATTCCACACCCGGCAGCAGGGCCAGGCGCAAACCACTGAGGGCATGCAGCAGGTGAACCCGTGCATCGCTTTCGTCTTGCAGGGTATTGGCGTTGAGCGCACGCCGGGTTCTGTCCATGGTCATTTGCAGACCGCTGGGGATGGTCAAACGCTCACCGGCCATCAAACAGGCGCGGAAGTAATCCCCCACCTCGCTGACCACTTGACGCAACAGCAATTGCGGCCCGCCGGTGACACGCGGGGCGTAGGCCAGCAAGTCTAGGAGGTTCAGCGCCACGCGCAGTTCACGCAGTGCAATGCCGGTGTCTTGCCCGGTCATGGCCAGACGCGGCAGGTGCTGCATCAAGCGGTCGAGCATTTGCGCGCCCATTTGCCGGTGCTCGGCCAGGGTTGCGGGTTTGGTCAACCGCACAATGTCGCGCCAACTGAAACGGGTCAGCCGTTTAGCCGCCAGCTCTGCACCGAAGGGGCGCGCAATCAAGGTCCAGATAAAGGCAAACAGCAGCCCGATGGGGCCAGCCAGGTTGGCGTTCATAAAGACTTGAAAGTCAGCGTCGTAGGCACCCTGAATGCTGATGAATGACGCGGTGTTGACGATGGTCAGCAAAGTGCCCAGGTAAAAGCGCGGCTGGACGGTCAGGGTGCCGACGCAAATAAACGGCACGGCAAACGCGAGCACCAGCATGGGGAAGTCATGCAGGTTAGGCAGGATGACGAACAGGTACAGGCTGGCGAACAGCACTGAGAGCGAGGTCCAGAAAAAGAACCGGTAAATCTGCGGGGCCGGGTCGTCCATGGCGGCGAAAAAGCTGCAGGCGACGGCAGCCAAAATGACTGCGCTGGCGCCGTCTGTCCAGCCAAGCAGAATCCACAGCACGCAGGCGACGACGATCGCCGTGACGGTGGAGAACGCGGAATAGAGCATGAGGCCGCGGTCCAGAAACGGTGTCAGCCGACCCAGGCGCCAGTGCCGGTAAACCGCTCGCCAGACGGCTTGATCACCGGTGGAGATGGCCAGTTGCAGGCTGCGGCAGTCTTGCCACAAGTCGATCCACTCCCCCAGGCGGTAGAGCACGTTGGAGAGCAATAACTGGCGGCGATCATCCAGGGCTTCGGCGCTGGGTTGCAGGTGTTGCAGTTCGTTGCGCAGCACTTGCCATTGTTCGACGGGGGCGCCTTCGCTGGTGGTTTCAAGCCAGGTGCGCGCGTGTTGCAACACCGGCGTGACTTTATCGACCAGCTCCGGGGTTCGGCGCTCCAGGGCGTAAAGGGCGTCGTCGAGGGCATCCACCACGGGCAGCAGGTGGATCATGCGCCCGCGCAGCTCTTTGGTGTTGCGCACGGTTTGTGGGTGCGCGCCTTCGTGGGGTAACTGACCGATCATCAGTTCCAGGGTGTTGAAGGTCGAGACCATTGAGGCGCGCAAGCCACTGGCTTTGCCGGGGTCGACCTCGCGGGACAAAAAATACTGACTGTAATTGGCGGCGTCGGTGAACCACTTGGCCGATGAGTCGATGAACACCGGTGTGAGGCGTCGAGGCCAGAACATGCTGCCGACCACGGCCGCACAAACGATGCCGAGCATGATCTCTTCGGTACGCGAGACGGCGATGTCAAAAACGTTGAGCGGGTTATCCACAATCGGCAAGGCGATCATCGGCATGGTGTAGCCCGCCAGCATGAAGACGTAGCTGTTGGCGGTGCGCAGGTGCAATGACAAGAACAGCAGGATGCCCGTCCACAGCGCAATCACCAGCACCAGCAGAAACGGTGTCTGGACAAATAAAGGGACAAAGAACACCGCTGCCGAAGCCCCCAGCAGCGTACCAATGGCGCGGTAGATCGCCTTGGAGCTGGTGGGGCCGACAAAGGGGCTGGAGACGATGTAGACCGTGGCCATCGCCCAGTAAGGACGGGGCATTTCCATGAGCAGGGCGATGTACAGCGCGATCATGGAGGCGGCAAACGTCCGCACGCCGTAGAACCAGTCACGAGCGGGCGGCATGCTGCTGAAAAAGCCGTTCAAGACGCCGCTCCGTCAGGCAGTTGGCCAGCGGCTTCAAAGGCTTTGATCACTCTCAAGGCGGCTTCTTGATCAGCGACTGAAATATCTGCCAATGCTGCACGACGCAGTTGTACCAACTGGGCTTCAATGGACTGCACCAAGGTACGACCGACGGGCGTAAGGCTCAGGGTTTTGGCGCGGCGGTCGCTGGCGTCTTCGTTGCGCACAACGTAGCCGGCCTTGCACATCTGATCGAGCAGGCGCACCAGTGATGGGCTTTCCATGCCCGCCGCCTGGGCCACGGTGACTTGCCGCACGCCCTCGCCCAAGCGGCCGATTATCAGCAGCGGCATGGCGCAGGCTTCGGAGATGCCGAAGTTGACCAGCGTGGTCTGGCAGACGCGACGCCAATGACGGGTCGCAACCACCATACCGGTGCTGATGCTCATTTGGAGTTGATCTAGAGAGTCAGGCAAGAGACATCACATAATGTTAGTTTGCTAACTATTAATACTGCTCGGCCAGATGATCACAGTCAAGTGTTACGAATTAATTCTGCTGACCTGTTGTCTGTTTTATGAGCAGATCAGCGCCGCAATCAGTGGCGCCGCAGGTCAAATATAGTCGAACCTGGGTGTCATCGATGGTCAGATCCTGGGTTTTGTGCCACCCGGACGGAATGGGCGCGAAGTCGTCCGGCTGCACGCTGCTGCTGATCAGCCAGATGCGCCCTGGGGCGGCGGGTACGTCGGCCAGATGATCAACGTAGATCTTGGCGCCGTCCTCGTTTACCAGCGTTCCGAAACCATAGGCCGTCGGCCGCCCGGAGACACCGTCTGGCGTGGGCGGTGTGTAGAGCATGGGTTGGGCTGGGGTTTTGTTGTAGTAAACGTAACTGAAGTACCAGAACAGATCGCTGACGATGATTCGGTCACCGGGCAGGAACTGCTGATTCACGTGCTCAACCAGTTGGTCAAAGTGGTCGGCGTCGCTGCTGAAATTGCTGCGAAGGCCCACACTTTCAACACCCATGAACAGCACCAGCACTGCAATTGCTATAACGCGTTTGTGCACAAGCAGGCGGTCTACTGCGATGGCGACGAGCAATGGCAAGCCCAGCGCGGCAAAACTCACGTAGCGCTCAATGAACATGGGCGAGATAAACGACAGGGCGTAAATCGCCAGAATCGGCAGCAAGGTGTAGATCGCAATCAGCGCGTGAAATTTATAAGGGGATGCATCGCGCACGGCGATCCAGATCACGCTTGCAAATAGCGCGAGGGGGGCCAGCCAAAATACCGGCCAAGGCAGGGTATCGCCTTCGTCTTGTGTCAGAAGCTGCCAGACCATGGCCGGTAAAGAGCGCGCATCGACAGGCGGCTCCCAGCCCACATCGCCACCGGCTTTTAGCTCATGCATGTGTTGCAGCAGATCCACCAGGCCCGGCAGCCAGGGCAGGAACAAGATGACGATGCCGGCGTTGGCCAGCCACCAGGTCGGCCGCTTGATCACGTTGCCCGCTGCACTGTGACGAGTGCTCAGTAGCAGCAGGTACAGCCAGTGCGCCATGACGCAAAAAGCAGTGAAGTAGTGGGTGTAGAACGCCGCGGTCATCAGCGCCGCGTAGATGGCCAGATAGCGTGTTTTATCGGGGTTTTTGACCCAGTAGATCAAGGCAATGGTTGCACCGATCAGCCACATGCCCAGCAGCGAATACATGCGCACTTCCTGGCTGTAGCGCACGGCTGTCGGCAACAACGCCAACAGGATGCCTGCCAGCAACGCAGCCCTTTGGGTCGCGACCAGTCGCACCAGCCACATGCCCAGAAACACCGTGGCGATGCCGGGTAAAACGCTCAGGGCACGGATCGAGGCCAGGCTGTCACCGAACACGCCTATCCAGCCATGCAGAAGCATGAAATACAGCGGTGGGTGAACATCATGTGCGGCATGAAACCAGATGCTGCTGAGCGAGTAGTTGCTCAGCATCAAGCTGGAGCCTTCGTCACACCAGATGGACGAGCTGGTTGAGCCGTAAAACCGCACGGCCGTGGCCACCAGCAAAAGGCACCACAGCCACGGCTGGAGAAACAGTTGAGTCAGTGCATGGCGGGACGGTTCAGGGCGTTGAAACAGTTGCTCGTTGACATCGTTATTACTGAGAACGCCCATGTTTCACCTGCTGTGCATGAAGACTACGACTGGAGCCGTATTAACTGTCGCGATTGTAGGGCACAAACCACAGGAAAAGGGGAACCGTCCACTCGGAACAGCTCCAGAAAAAACAGTGGAAGCCTTTGTAATCTCTTGGCTTACCGCCGCGTTAGACTAGCGCGCTCACGATGGGCACATCGTTATCATCGCCTATTCGTTACAAGGTTTGACAGAAATAGAGTCAGTGCCTAACGTAAATTGGATCCAAATCAACGTGCTGAATGTCCACAGCGGGTAGCGTCAACGTGACCGTCAAAAAGAACTTATTAAGCAGTATTGAAGTACACGGGGCGATTCCAGCGCATCTGGCGCGGTCAGTGATTGAAGAGTCGCTGCGCAACGCTATTCTCGATGGGCGCTTGCCCTGCGGGACGGCCATTAGACAGCAGGCCCTGGCGGCTTTGTTTGGTGTGAGCCGCATGCCGGTTCGTGAAGCCCTGCGCCAACTTGAAGCCCAGGGGTTGCTGCAGGTCGTCCAATACAAAGGCGCGGTGGTTGCACCTTTGATTCAGGATGATTCGCTGGAAACCTACGCGCTACGGTTTTTACTGGAAGCGCAGGCTCTGCGCTTGTCATTGCCATTGCTTGACGAAGAGGATTTCAAGGCCGCGTCGGCTTGCATCGATGCGCTTGAGGTCGAAACGGATTTCGGAAAAATCGGCACGCTCAATCGGCTTTTTCACCAAGCGCTTTACGGTAAAGCTCCTAACAAGAAACTGTTGGCACTGATCGAAACGGGGCTTGTGGAAGAGGAGCGCTTTTTGCGCTTTAACCTTGAGCAGATGGGCCTGGGCAGTTTGCCTCAGGACGATCATCGGGCGCTGCTGCGGCATGCCCGGGCGAGGGATGTGGAGGCGTGTGTCAACGAACTGGAGCAGCATCTGCAGCGCGGGGTTAATGCGATTATTCGCTATCTCCAGGACCAGAAATCGAAACAGCCCTGACATATTGAATGCCAGGGCTGTGAATAACTTATTGAGGGCGGTGGGGCTCAGATTTTGAAGCTGTCGACCAGTTGCTTGAGGCGGCTGGCTTGCTGCGAGAGCGCATCGCAATCTTTGAGGGTTTCGTTAAGGTTGGCCACACCTTGCTGATTGAGCAGGTTGATGTGGGTGATATCCAGGTTGAGGCTTTCGACCACGGAGGTCTGCTCTTCCGTGGCAGCGGCTACCGACTGGTTCATGCCGTCAATTTCTTCGATACGCTGAGTCACGCTGATTAAACGGGCACCGGCCTGGTTGGCCACTTCTACGCTGTCTTCGCTGGAAATCTGGCTGGCATTCATGGTGCTTACCGCCTCGCGAGAGCCGATTTGCAGTGAGGTGATCATTTTATGGATCTCTTCTGCCGACTCCTGAGTGCGATGAGCGAGGTTGCGCACCTCATCCGCCACGACGGCAAACCCACGACCCGCCTCCCCCGCACGCGCAGCCTCAATGGCCGCGTTGAGGGCCAGCAAGTTGGTTTGCTGGGAGATCCCTTTGATCACATCAAGTATGTGACCAATGTTGTCGGTGCTGGCATTGAGGGTTTCGATCTGCGCGCAGGATACGCTGATCTTTTGCGAGAGCTCGGACATGGCCTGAATGGTCTGTTCGACCACTTTGCGGCCATCATCCGCCTGCTCACTCGCGCCGCTGGCATGCTGCGAGGCATCGGCGGCATTGCGTGCGATCTCTTGGGTTGCAGCGCCCAGCTCATTGATGGCAGCGGCGACACTGTTGGTGCGTGCGCTTTGCTCGTCAGAACCGACGATGGAGGCGTTGGACGAGCTCATTACACGCTCGGACAAATCATGGACTTGTCGAGTGACCGAGGACACTTCGGAAATGGACGCATGAATACGCTCAACGAATTGGTTGAAGGAGCCGGCCAGTTCGCCAAACTCGTCTTTGTGTTCAATCGCCAGACGCCGCGTCAGGTCGCCTTCACCTTGCGCGATGTCTTGCATGGCGCGGCCCATGGTCGTCAGCGGACGCATCAGTACACGAATCAGCAGACTCAACAGGAGCGCAATCACTGCCACAGCAATCACCGTTGCGATGAGTGCCGAAGTCCGGAATTTGGTGAGCGACGCGTAGGCCTTTTCTTTATCCAGTGACTGACCAATGTACCAGTCTGCAGAAGGCAAACCGGTGACCGGGGTAAACGAGATGATCCGCTCTTGGCCATTGAGCATCACGTCTTGAATGCCTTTTTCAATCTTTAAAGAACTGCTGGGATAGATGTCCCGCAGGTTCTTCATCACTTGGTCTTTTTCGGGGCTGACAATGACCTGGCCATCACCGCTCACCAAGAAGGCGTAGCCCAAGCCGCCGGAGTCTACTGAGTTGATGATGTTGACCAGGCTATCCAGGCTCAAATCGCCTCCGACAACGCCCAACAACTCACCGTTCTTTTTGACCGGCATGGCGATGGTGACGATCAGACCGCCTACAGCTGCCATGTAGGGCGGCGTAAGCATTGTTTTGTCTGCCAGGACGCCTTGCTTGTACCAAGGCCGTTCACGCGGGTCATAGCCGTCTGGCATCTTGGCGTCAGGGCGCTGAGTAAATACGCCATTGGCCTGACCGATGTAAGTGAACTGGAAGTTTGACGTCAGTGCAGGCTGATCAATGAGCCCGGCGAGGTCGGCTTGATCGCCTTGGTGGGCGATGTTTTGGGCAAGGCTCTCTAATACCAGGATGCGACCGCTCAACCAGTTCTGAATGCTGCTCGCGGTCAGGTTGCCGGCTTGCGCCACTGAGGAGTCGATGTCTTGCCTGATGGTGTTGCGCTGCAGATAGTCGTTGTACAAGGCGAACAACGCAAACGCTAAAACGACGACGCCTGAAGCGGCCAGAAGAATTTTATGACTGAACTTGAGATTCATAGCATGGGACTTCTTATGCCGAAAGGATGGATGCCGGTTGAAGCATGCTTGGGGAATCAGGCAGCCGATCAGGCCCAACCGACTTGCTCAACAGGCTGTCGGCATCAGAGGCTGAAAAATTAGCGGTTTGTGGAAGCTATTTATGTGATCCGACGAACGTGCCGTCGTGGATGTGGGAATGGTCTGAGGAATTATTGGGACGTTTGGGAATTTACGTCGCGCAAAAACAAAACCCCTGTCTGCGTTAGCAGACAGGGGTTTCGGAATTCAATCTTGACGATGACCTACTCTCACATGGGGAAACCCCACACTACCATCGGCGATGCATCGTTTCACTGCTGAGTTCGGGATGGGATCAGGTGGTTCCAATGCTCTATGGTCGTCAAGAAATTCTGTGACAGATCCGTTAGTGCTAACGAGCCTGCGAAAACTTGGTACTTCTATAAAAACAAAATCCCCGTCTGCGTGAGCAGACAGGGATTTCGGAATTTAATCTTGACGATGACCTACTCTCACATGGGGAAACCCCACACTACCATCGGCGATGCATCGTTTCACTACTGAGTTCGGGATGGGATCAGGTGGTTCCAATGCTCTATGGTCGTCAAGAA
>NZ_JASCPQ010000074.1:0-29469 GCF_029959305.1 Pseudomonas sp. PS01297 | reverse complement strand
CGGGCTTGCGGGCGAGGCTTTTCAGAGCGCCTCATTTATTCGGCAAAAACGCGTCATCGTTAACGACCATCGCGAGCAAGCCCGCTCCCACAGAGGCCGAAATCGCTTAAGTGAACAGCATTGCGTTCCTGTAGGGGATGCGTACAACGACCTATCGATGCACTGGAGCACATCACATGGCGACATCCAATCCACGTTTCTCGGGTTATGGCCTGGGGTTGCGCAAGGAGCATTACAGCGACTTTCTTGAAACCTCGGTCGCCGTGGATTTCGTCGAAGTGATCTCCGAGAATTTTATGGTTGCAGGCGGCCAGCCACTGCATATCCTGCGCCAGATCCGTGAGCGGCACCCGGTGGCGCTGCACGGTGTGTCCATGTCCATCGGCACCGCCGAAGGGCTGGACCCTGACTACCTCAAGCGCCTCAAGTCGCTGGTGGACGCCATTGAACCGCTGTTTGTGTCCGACCATTTGAGTTGGTCGCGTACCGGCGGCTTCAACTCCCACGATTTGCTGCCACTGCCTTACACCGAAGAGGCACTGAACCTGGTCTGCGCCAATATCCATCAGGCTCAAGAGGCCCTGGGCCGCACTATGCTGTTTGAAAACCCGTCGAGCTATCTGGCTTTTGCGGGCGCGTCCATGAGCGAGTGGGAATTCATTGCCGAGATGTCCCGGCGTACCGGCTGCGAGCTGCTGCTGGACGTCAATAATGTGTTTGTCAGCGCCAGCAACCACGGCTTTGATGCACTGGCGTTTCTCGACGGCATACCCGCCGAGCGCGTGCGTCAGGTGCACCTCGCGGGCCACAGCCAGGGCCCCAGCCTGTTGATTGACAGCCATGACAGCCCGGTGTGCAGCGGCGTCTGGCACTTGTACGCCAAGGCCATTGAACGGCTGGGCCCGGTGGCCACCATGATCGAGCGTGATGATGAGATTCCGCCTTTGTCCGAACTGCTCGATGAACTCGCCATCGCCCGGGCATTGGGGGCCAGCGAGGCCAGGCATCGTACGCAGGTGCGCGCATGAACCTGGCCCGTTTGCAGCAGGAATTCCAGAACTGGCTGGTGAGCGCTTCGGATGAATCCGCCGCGCTCCTGGGCAATCATGTTGCCGGTCTGGCGGTGTACCAGAACAACTACCGGGCGCAATTGGTAGGCTGCCTGGAAGGCGCGTTCCCCAACCTGCGCCAATGGCTGGGGGATGAAGCCTTTTTAGCCACGTGCATTACCCATATCGACCGCCATCCGCCGCATGCCTGGACCCTTGATGTGTACCCCGAAGGCTTGCAAAAAACCTTGTATGAAGTCTTCCCCGACAACCCGGACGTACACGAACTGGCGTGGATCGAATGGTCACTGAGTGAGGCGTTTGTCGCCGCCGACGCTGCGCCCCTGCGGATGGATGCGCTGGCTTCGGTGGACTGGGACACCGCGCGCCTGCAATTGGCGCCGTCGCTGCGCAGCCATGCCTTGACCACCAATGCCGAAGCCATCTGGTCGGCCTTGTGGCAGCAAACCCCGCCGCCCGAAGCGGCGATGCTGGCCGAGGCGGGCGGGTTGCTGGTGTGGCGTCGTCAATACACCTCACGCCTGCGCCAGGTCGACGCGCTGGAACTGCACGCACTGCAGCACCTGCAACACGACGGCAGCTTTGCCGGGTTGTGCGAGTTTTTAGTCGAGCGTCTGGGCGAAGACGAGGGTATAGGCCGGGCCGGTGAACTGCTGGCTGGCTGGATTGGCAGTGAATTGATCGTCGGGGTTACCGACCACTAGCACTCAACGCCTCAGCGAATTGTTGCGGGGTCGGGCTTTCGGGCCAGCTCGCAATGGTGTCCGGCAGGCTCAGCCAGGGTTGCTTGTGCTTGACCCAAATATGCGCGACGGGCTGCAACGCAGGGCTGTTGTCCAGCGTGCCCACGCGCAACACCCGAAAACCGGGCGCAGCGCTGGTGGTGTTGTAGAGGCGAGTGTGGCACTGGCTGCACACGACGTGATCAGCGTGCTGGCTGTCAGTGTCATACGCGTAATGCGTCACCGGGCCGACCAGCGACAGGGCATCTGCTGGCACCAGCGCGTGCAGAGCAAAACTGCTGCCGCTCCAGGTTTGGCAATGCTGACAATGGCAGGCATACACTGCCAGCGCAGCGTCAGTCTCGAGGGTGTAATTCACGGCCGAGCAGCGGCATTTTCCAGTGAGTGTCATGGGTTAGGTTCCTCTTGGATGTCGGTAGGATATTCTTCGCAAGTCTGAGCGAGTACCTCCTCAAAGAACATTCGCCAAAACTGCCCAGCGGCTCACAGGAAATGTATGACCCCCCCTCAATTACAGTGGGAAACCCAACGTGCTTTTTTAGCGGTATTACGCACCGGCAGCCTGTCCGGGGCCGCACGTTTGCTGGGCATCGCCCAGGCCACTGCGCGTCGGCGCATCGAAGCGCTGGAGCAAAGTGTCGGAGTCAGCCTGTTTATTCGCTCGCCTGCCGGGTTGCTGCCCACCGAAATGGCCAAAGACCTGATCAGCCATGTTGAAGCCATGGCCATGGCGGCCAATGCCTTCAATCGCGCGGCATCGGCCGACGCGGCACTGGCCAGCGGCACGGTGCGCCTGACCAGCGGCCAATTGCTGGGTGTTGAAGTGCTGCCGCCGATGCTGCGTGCAGTGCGCCGCGAGCACCCGCAATTGGCCATCGAGCTCAGCGTGTCCAACCGCTTGCACGCACTGACGCAGCAAGAGGCAGACGTGGCCGTACGCATCCGCCGCCCTACTGAAGCTTCGGTGGTGGCGCGCAAAGTCGGGGAGTTGCGGGTCGGGTTGTACGCGGCTCCCGAGTTGCTGGAGCAAGAGGGCGGCCTGGCGACTGCCAGTGAGTTGAGTCGCTACCCGCTGATCGGTCCTGATCGCAATCTGGATGACCTGGAGTTTCTGCGTGAGCAGGGCTTTGACTGTGCACCTGAGCGGGCGTTGATTCGCACCGATGATCACCTCGCGCAACTGGCTGCGCTGCGGGCGGGGTTGGGGATCGGGGTGTGTCCTGAACAGTTGGCCCAGCGCTATGGGCTGGTACGAGTGCTACCCGAGCAAGTGGGTTTTGCCGTTGAGGTGTGGATCGCCATGCATCAGGACCGCCGCAGGGTGCAGCGTATTGGGTTGGTGTTCGATGCGCTGGGAACGGCCATGAGCGAGTTTCTGGCAGCCTGACCGCCGTGTTGTGAAACCCGGCATGACCCAGAGTTAGCCTCTGTGCCGCGCCGGGTGTGTTGCCAGCCCGCGTGCAGATGTCGTGGATCTGCACGCGGGCTGTTTGAACCTTTTAGTCGCGCTCGATGGCCAGAGCCACGCCCTGACCGCCGCCGATGCACAAGGTCGCGAGGCCTTTTTTGGCATCACGCTTGATCATTTCGTGCAGCAACGACACCAGCACGCGGCAGCCTGACGCTCCAATCGGGTGGCCCAGGGCAATGGCGCCGCCATTGACGTTGACCTTGTCCATGTCCCATTCCAACTCTTTGCTCACTGCCAGTGCTTGCGCGGCGAAGGCTTCGTTGGCTTCGATCAGGTCCAGTTGGTCGAGGCTCCAGCCGGCTTTTTTCAAGCAGGTGCGGGTTGCCGAAACCGGGCCGATGCCCATGATGGCCGGGTCGACACCGGCGTTGGCGTAACCGGCGATTCGGGCCAGCACGGGCAGGCCCAAGGCTTTGGCCTTGTCGGCGCTCATCAGCACCACGGCAGCAGCGCCGTCGTTGATGGTCGAGGAGTTGCCAGCGGTGACGCTGCCGTCTTTTTTGAACGCAGGCTTGAGTTTGCTCAAGGCCTCGGCGGTGATGCCGTCGCGCGGTTGTTCATCAACCTTGAACGAAATTGGCTCGCCTTTGCGCTGAGGAATCTGGATGGGGGTGATCTCGTCGGCAAAGCGCCCGGACTCGATGGCCGCAATGGCTTTTTGTTGCGACGCGGCGGCGAAGGCGTCCTGTTGCTCGCGGGTCAACTGGTATTTGTCCACCAGATTCTCGGCGGTGATGCCCATGTGGTAGTCGTTGAACGCGTCCATCAGGCCGTCTTGCAGCATGCTGTCGAACATTTTGGCGTGCCCCATGCGCAGGCCGGTGCGTGCGGCCGGCAGCACGTACGGCGCCAGGCTCATGCTTTCCATGCCGCCGGCGATGATGACCTCGGCATCGCCGCAGCGAATGGCCTGGGTGGCCAGGTGCAGCGCCTTGAGGCCCGAACCGCAGAGTTTGTTCAGGGTCAGCGCCGGTACAGCGTGGGGCAGACCGGCGAGGATCGACGCCTGACGCGCCGGGTTCTGGCCGCAGCCCGCAGTGAGCACCTGGCCGAGGATCACTTCGTCAACCTGCTCGCCTTTGAGGCCGGTGGTTTCCAGCAGTTGACGAATGACGGCAGCGCCGAGTTCGGCAGCCGGAATGTTGGCCAGCGCGCCCTGAAAACTGCCAATGGCCGTGCGGGTGGCGGCAACAATGACGACTTCTTGCATGACTTCTCTCCTTAAATAGTGGCGGATCAGGCGAACTGCATTTCCGGGACGTGGTCCGGGACGATCAATTTACCGGCTGTTTTGCTGACGATTTCTTCAACGCTGACGCCGGGCGCCCGCTCTTTGAGGATGAACGCGCCGTCTTCGATTTCCAGGTAGGCCAGGTCGGTCAACACCCGCTTGATGCACCCGGCCCCGGTCAGCGGCAGGCTGCAGCGCGACAGTAGTTTGGATTCGCCGTCTTTGGAGGCGTGGGTCATGGTGACGATGATGTTGTCGGCACCGGCCACCAGGTCCATCGCGCCGCCCATGCCCTTGACCAGCTTGCCGGGGATCATCCACGAGGCGATGTTGCCGTGTACATCCACCTCAAAGGCGCCCAGCACCGTCAGGTCAATGTGGCCGCCGCGAATCATCGCGAACGACTCGGCAGACGAGAAAATCGACGCGCCGGTGCGGGCAGTGACGGTTTGCTTGCCGGCGTTGATCATGTCGGCATCGGCTTCACCTTTGCGCGGGAAGGCGCCCATGCCGAGCAGGCCGTTTTCCGATTGCAGCATGACTTCCATGCCGTCGGGGATGTAGTTGGCGACCAGGGTCGGGATACCGATGCCGAGGTTCACGTAGAAGCCGTCCTGCATTTCGCGGGCGACGCGCTGAGCCATTTGTTCGCGGGTAAGGGACATTATTATTCTCCGTGCTCTGAATCCAGAGCTTAAGGCTGGGGGCAGGGGATCAAGAGCGCTCAGTGAGCTGTTCGATACGTTTTTCAAACGTGCCGCAAATGATCCGGTCGACGTAGATGCCAGGGGTGTGGATCTGCGCCGGGTCCAGCTCGCCGGGTTCAACAATTTCTTCGACTTCGACCACGGTGATCTTGCCCGCGGTAGCGGCCAGCGGGTTGAAGTTTTGCGCGGTGTGGCGGTAGATCACGTTACCGAAATGGTCGGCTTTCCAGCCTTTGACGATGGCAAAGTCGCCGGTGATGGACTCTTCCATCAGGTAGTCGCGGCCTTTGAATTGGCGGGTTTCCTTGCCTTCAGCGACCGGCGTGCCTACGCCTGTGGCAGTGAAAAACGCCGGGATACCCGCACCGCCTGCGCGCATTTTTTCTGCGAGGGTGCCTTGGGGGGTGAGTTCGACTTCGATTTCGCCGCTGAGCAGTTGCTTCTCGAAGAGCGCGTTTTCGCCCACGTAGGAGGCGATCACTTTGCTGATCTGGCGGTCTTCCAGGAGGATGCCGAGGCCGAAACCGTCGACGCCACAGTTGTTGGACACCACGGTCAGATCACGGGTGCCTTTGCGTTTGATCTCGTTGATCAGGTTCTCGGGGATGCCGCACAGACCAAAACCGCCTGAAATCACGGTCATGCCATCTTCGAGCCCGGCCAGCGCTTCCTCGTAGGAAGCTACGCGCTTATCAAAACCTGCCATATGCACCTCTTTTATTATTGATGGGTGATGGTGTGTCGAATGGTACGAGTGTTACTCCACTGGATTGATTTGTTAAATTGATTTTTGCGGTTGATTGATAGATAAATCGAAACAATTAAACACGAGAGCACGCCCATGACGGTGAAACAGATCCGCGCCTTCCTTGCCGTGGCGCAAAGCCTGAGCTTTGCCGTGGCCTGCGAGCGCCTGCATTTATCGCAATCGGCCTTGAGCCTGACCATCAAGGCGCTGGAAGAAGGGCTGGGCGGGCGTTTGTTCAGCCGCACCACGCGCAACGTGGCCCTGACCCCTGAAGGCCAGGCGCTGTTGCCGCGGGCGCGTAAGCTGGTGGCGGACTGGGACAACGCAGAAGACGAAATGCGCCAACTGTTCACCTTGCAGCGTGGACGGGTGACGTTGGCGGCGATTCCGTCGTTTGCCTGCAACCTGCTGCCGCCGATTCTCAAGCATTTTCGCCTGCGCTATCCAAAGCTCAATGTCACGGTCAACGACGTCATCAACGAGCAGGTGCTGGAAATGGTCCGTGATCGCCAGGTTGAACTGGGGGTCGCATTTGAGCCGGCGCCGGGGTCATCACTGACATTCACCCCGCTGTACATCGACCGTTTTGTGGCGGTGGTGCCCAGTGACAGCCCGCTGGCGAATGCCACAGTGATCGACTGGAAAACCTTGCTGGAGCAGCCGTTTATCACCCTGCAACGGCCGTCGGCGGTGCGGGTGCTGCTGGAAGAACATCTGCAGGCGCGGCAGATGAAACTGCCGGTGGAGTTCGAAAGCCATCAACTGGCTACCGTCGGGCGCATGGTCGCCAGCGGGTTAGGTGTGAGCGCCGTTCCGGCCCTGTGCGTCGAGCAAATGCGCGAATTGGGCGCGCGTTGCATCACCTTGCACGAGCCGATCGTCGAACGGGCGATGGGTGTGTTGACCAAGCCGGGGCATGAACTGTCAGCGGCCGCGCAGGCACTGTTCGACAGCCTGCAGGATGAGTGGAAATCCCCATGACTCGCACCGGGAATTGGCGAAATCAAACTGTAGGAGCGAGCTTGTCTCGCGATCTTTTAAAGATCAAAAGATCGCGAGGCAAGCTCGCTCCTACGGAGGTTTATATGAGCATTAAACCTTTTTTGTTGACGGCAACAAAATGGTCAAAATGCCCAGCAACGGCAGGTATGAACACAGCGAATACACGTACTCAATGCCGTGAATGTCCGCCAAGTGCCCGAGCAAGGCCGCGCCGATGCCGCCAAAGCCGAACATCAAACCGAAGAATACCCCGGCGATCATGCCGACATTGCCCGGCACCAGTTCTTGCGCATACACCACGATGGCCGAGAACGCAGAGGCCAGAATAAAGCCGATGATCATGCTCAGGATGCCGGTCCAGAACAGGTCGACATAGGGCAGCGCGAGGCTGAACGGTGCAGCGCCGAGTATCGAGAACCAGATCACCGCTTTACGCCCGATCTTGTCGCCAATCGGGCCGCCAAAGAAGGTGCCCGCTGCCACTGCGCCGAGGAACAGGAACAGATACAACTGGGAACTGGCCACCGACAGGTCAAACTTTTTGATCAGGAAAAAAGTGAAGTAGCTGGTGAAACTGGACATGTAGAAGTACTTGGAGAACACCAGCAACGCCAGTACCACCAGGGCACCGGTCACGTGTTTTTTAGACAGACCGTGGGTGGCCACGCTGCCTTGCTTGAGCTTGAACAGGTTGAGGTGGTGGCGGTACCAGCGGCTCAAGCCGAACAGGATCAAGATGGCAAAGGCCGCGAACAGGCCGAACCACGCTACGTTGCCCTGACCGTAAGGGATGACGATGGCCGCTGCCAGCAACGGGCCGAAGGCGCTGCCCGCATTACCGCCGACCTGGAAGGTGGATTGTGCCAGGCCATAACGCCCGCCCGAAGCCAGCCGCGCAACCCGCGAAGTCTCGGGGTGAAAGGTCGATGAGCCAACACCGATCAGCGCCGATGCCACCAGAATTGAGGTGAACGAGCCGACAAACGCCAGCATCAAAATGCCGATCAAGGTGCACACCATGCCCGCGGGCAGCAGCCACGGCTTGGGGTGGCGGTCGGTGTAATAGCCGACGCCCGGTTGCAGCAGCGAAGCGGTGAGCTGGAAGGTCAGGGTAATCAGGCCGATTTGGGTAAAGCTCAGGTCATAGTTGGCCTTGAGCATCGGGTAAATCGACGGCAGCACGGCTTGAATCAGGTCGTTGATCAGGTGGGCTAGCGCGCACGCGGCGATCACGCGCATGACCAACGGGCTGGACTGGCTGCTGACTGAGGCACTGGGACTGCTGCTGGGGCTGCTGGTAGCCGCCGGGTTCGTACTTGTTATAGACATCGAAGATCATCCGGGCAGGGAGTAAGGACACTGGATGCACGCAGGCAAACCAGCGGCTATCCTAGGTTTCGCGAAATTGCCTGTCTCGCGCAATTCGGGCGCTCACTGTCGCAAAAAGGGAATCATGATCAAACCGCTGAAAGAATTTCTGCTTGAGGTCGATGAAGCGCACTGGACAGTTAGCTGTAGCGCTACCGATTACCCGGCCGACTGGGTTATCGCGCCGCATTCCCACGCCAAGCATCAATTGCTGTATGCCATTGAAGGGGTGATGGTGGTGCACTCGGCGTTAAGCCAGTGGACGGTGCCGCCCAGTCGTGGCATCTGGATGCCCTGTGGTCAGGTGCACTCGGTGCGATGCGTTGGCCCGCTGAAAATGCGCAGCGTGTATGTTCGGCCTGAGGTGGTGGCACAACTGCCGACCCAGACCCGTGCAGTGAGTATTTCGGCGCTGTTGAGTGAACTGATCAAGGCCTCAGTCGACATCCGTGCGCCTTACGAGGCCGACTCGCGAGAAGACCGGATCATGAAGCTGATTCTGGATGAACTGGCGATTTTACCGGTGCTGCCGCTGCACCTGCCGCAGCCGCTCGACCCGCGCATCCAGAGCATTTGCAGCGTGTTGCAGCGTGACCCTGGCGACGGCTCGACCCTGGCCGACTGGAGTGCCCGGTTGGCGCTGGATGAAAAAACCATCCAGCGGCTGTTTCACAAGGAAACCGGCATGACCTTTGGCCAATGGCGCCAGCAATCGCGGTTGCTACTGGCGTTGGAACGAATTGCCGTCGGCGAGAAAATCATCGATGTCGCCGGGTCATTGGGCTACGACAGCCCCAGTGCATTCACCACCATGTTCAAAAAGCAATTCGGCAAAACACCGAGCAATTTCTTCAAATAACTACGGTGCTGCAGGTGCGACCTTTTGCTCGTTCAAGAGATCGCTATATAGTTCGCGCTACAGCGAATTCTTCCGCACAGACAGGACCTGACCGTGAGTGCACAACCCAAAGAGGCCGTAGGCCCCATCTATAACATTGACGCCATGCGTCGCGCCCAGGCGAATACCTGGAAGGCCATCGAAACGCTGTCGGCGCTGATCAAACCCGGCATGCACGAAACCGAAGCCGTGGCGCTGGGCAAGCAGGTACTGGCGGATCTGGACATGCAGCGCATCTGGCACCCGTTGTTGGTGCGCTTTGGTGCCAACACCCTGAAAACCTTCAAACAGCGCTCTGATGGCGACCCGGTGCTGGGTGAAAACGATATTTTCTTTATCGACATGGGAGCGGTCTGGGAAGGGCACGAAGGTGATGCCGGTGAAACCTTCGTGACGGGCAACGATCCTGAAATGAAAGCCTGCGCTGAAGCAGCCAAAACGTTGTTTGAGCGGGTGCAGGCCAAGTGGAAGAACGAGCAGGTGGCGGGGCTTGAGTTGTACCGCTACGCCCAAGAGCAGGCCAAGGACATGGGCTGGGTGCTGAACCTTGATATCAAGGGCCACCGTGTCAGCGACTTCCCTCACGCCATCCACCGGGGCGGTGACTTGGGTGACTTTGATCATTACCCGAATAAAGGGCTGTGGATTCTGGAAATCCAGATCGCCCACCCGAGCAAAGCCTACGGTGCCTTCTACGAAGATCTGCTGGCCTGATTGACTCAACCCTGTGTAGGAGCGAGCTCGTCTCGCGATCTTTTGATCGTTTAAAGATCGCGAGGCAAGCTCGCTCCTACAGGGGCCAATCAGGGCTTAATACGTAAACGCTATCGGCGGGTGGCGGCCATTGAGCAGGAACTCGCCAATCGCCTTGTATTTGTAAGCCAGCGAATCATGGGTGGTATGGGTACGGGCGTTGCGCCAATGGCGATCGAAGTTGTGCAGGCTTTGCGTGGTGGCTGCGCCGCCGACTTCATACAAACGCTCGCACACATGCAGCGCCGCACGGGTTGAAGCGATTTTTGCTTGGGCCACTTCGATGGAGGCCTTCGCCAGGACCGCTTCCAGTTCATCGCCTTGCAGCAGGCCCTGTAACTGGCTGCGGGCAGCGAAGTCGACTGCCGCTGCGGCTTTCTCAACCAGCGCTTCGGCGCCGTGGATGGAGGCGGCAAGGTCGCCAATGGTGTGCAAAATGTACGGATCATCGCTGGCCCGCTGCACACCGCTTTCACGCACCGGGCGTGAGCCGTTGCGCGCCCATGACACCGCATCGTCCAGCGCTGCCAGGCCAATGCCGATGTCGATAGAGCAATGGATCAGTTGCGCGCTGGCGCCAATGTAATTACGCCGTTGATACCACTGGCTCAAGGGGATTACCTGTTCGGGCGCTACCTGCACGTTTTCCAGCAGAGTGCTGCCGCTGGCCGTGGTGCGCTGGCCCATGCCGTCCCAGTCATCGAGCAGGGTGATGCCCGGTGTATTGGCCGCAAGCATGACGTACAGTGCGGCGCCGGTCTCGTCCACGGCCTGGATTTTCAGCAGGTTGGCAAACAGGCAGCCGGTGCTGTAGAACTTGCTGCCGTTGAGGATCAGTTGCTCGCCGCGATGTTCGAGACGGGTGTGGATCTCACCGCGAAAAGTGCCGCTGCGCTCGGCAATCGCACCCGATGACAGCTGGCGGTCTGCGAAAGCCCCCAGGTAACGGGCCTGTTGCTCCGGGTTGGCGATCAGGCGCAGGTGCTCGACGGTGGCGAAGTGCGGAAAAATGGCCTGGGCCACACACGGGTCAGCCTTGGCCAGGGTAATGAAAATCCGCGCTACATCGACTTGGCTGATATCGCCACCGCCCAGTTCGACGGGCACTCGTGCGGCGCCCAGCCCTGACTGGCGGATCAACTCGATTTGTTCGTGGGGCAGGGTTCGCTCGGCATCGCGTTGGGCAGCGCCGGGCTGGATCTGCGCAGCCAGTTGTGTGGCCAGGGCGACGTAGTCAGTCATGTGTTTTTTCCAGGGTTGAAGGGGCGTCGCGCAAGGCTTTGCGCGGTACGCCGAAGAACAGGATCAAGGCGCCGCTGGCGACCATGGCCGCCACGATATAAAGGGCCAGGCGAATGTCGCCGGTGGCGGTTTTGATCTGGCCGATCATGATCGGGGTCAGCAGGCTGCTGATTTGCCCGCAGCAATTGACCATGGCCAGACCCGCCGCTTTTGCCCGGTCTGACAGGTAGTACGTAGGGATGGTCCAGAACACTGCCGTGGCGCTCAGGTAGCCGGTGGTCATCAGGATCATCGTCGCCACGGTTGCGGTCGGGCTGCTCAGGCATTGCGGCAAGATCAACATGGCCAGCGCCGCCAGCAGACCGGGCACGGTGAAGTGCCAGCGCCGTTCTTGATGCTGGTCTGAGTGGCGACACACCAGCAGCATCACCCCCACGGCGATGACGTAGGGCAGGGCTGAGAGCAGGCCCAACTGGCTGAGGCTGGTAATGCCCGAGTCACGGATGATTGACGGTGCCCAGATGTTGGTCACATTGCCGGTACTCATGATGGTCAGGCAGTAGGCGAGGACGATAAACCAGACTTTGCGGTCTTTAAGTGCACCCAGAAAATGCTGATGGCCGCCCGGTTGGCGGCGCCCGCGTTCCTCGGCCAACGCTTGCTCGATGCGCCGTTTTTCATCCTGGCTGAGCCAGCGTGCGTCGGCCGGGCGGTTGTCCAGCCAGTACCAGGCGAACAGCCCGGCCAGAATCGGCGGCAAGCCAGTCAACACGAACAGCCATTGCCAGCCGTGGAACCCGGCCACGGTGTCGAAGTGGCTCATGATCGACGTCGACAGCGGGCCGCCGATAATCCCGCACACGGCAATCGCCATGATGAACCTTGAGGTGATCCGCGCCCGGTGACTGGCCGGAAACCAGTACGTCAGGTACAGGATCACCCCCGGGAAAAACCCCGCCTCGGCCGCGCCCAGCAGCACGCGTAGCACATAGAATTGCGCGGGTGTCTGGGCAAAAGTCGTTGCCACGGTCACCAGCCCCCACAGGATCATGATGCGGGTCATGGTCTTTTTGGCGCCGATCTTTTCCAGCAGCAAGTTGCTGGGAATTTCGAACAGCAAATAGCCGATGGAGAACACCCCGACAATGATGCCGAAGGTGGCATCACTGATATTCAGGTCGGTTTTGAAGCGCAGGTGGGCAAAGCCAATATTGACCCGGTCCAGCCAATTGAGCACAAAACACAGAAACAAAAAGGGCATGATCCGCCAGGCAAGCTTGCGGTACAGGGCCTGATCAAAACCCTCGGCCGCATGCGGCGAGGAGTGAGTGACGGGCGAGGCAATGGGCGGATTCATGGGCACTTACCAGCTCACGTCGACTTTGGCGAAGTAGTACGCGCCGTCCAGACCATAGGGTGAGTACCAGCTGTAGGTCGGGTTGTCGGTGGGGGCGAAGTAGTACTTTTTGGCTTCGTCGTTAAGCTGCTGCGGGCGACGGTTGAAGATGTTTTCGCCGCCCACGGTCAGCTTTACCGCGTCGCTCAGCCAGTAGCCCACGCTCAGGTCGGTGATAAACGCCGGGTCGATTTCTTCGTCGCGGGTCGGCGACACCTGGTTCAGGCCGGTGACGCCGGTGTAGTGGGTTTCTTTGAGGTTGACGTCGAAGTCGCCCAGTTGCCACGCGGTGTTCAACGAGGTGACGTTTTTCGGGTAGGCGCTGGTCAGGTTGCCGATCTTGTCGCGGCCCACGGCGGTCACGCCGGTGCCGGCCAGTGCGGCGGGTTCCTTGACTTTGCGCACGGTCTGCAAGCTCTGGTTGCTGAGCAAGGTCCACTTGACCTTGCCGTACTGGCCGAAGTCGTAGCGGTAGTCGGCCACCAGGTCGATCCCGCGGGTGCGGGTGTCGGCCAGGTTGCCGAAGTACGAGACGATCTGGTTCGGGTCCAGGCCTTTGCTTGCCAGCAGGTTGGACACGGCCGGGCCTTGCAGGTTGCTGGTTTGCAGGATGCGGTTGTTGATGTCGATCTGGTACAGGTCGACGGTGATGTCCAGGTTGGAGGTTGGCGTGGCGACAAAGCCGACGCTGTAGTTCATCGATTTTTCCGGCTTCAGTGCTTTGGCGCCCAAGGCCTGGCCGGCCGCATCATCGACGGTAACGTAGCGCGTCACGTTCTGTTCAAGTTGCCCGGTGAGGGTGTTGGCGCGCCAGGCTGTCAGCGACGAAGAGTAGTATTCCTGCTGCAAGGACGGTGCCCGGAAACCGTTGCTCACCGTGCCGCGCATTGCAAATTGCGGGGTGAAGGCATAGCGGGTCGAGAGCTTGCCGCTGGCGGTGTCGCCAAAGTCGCTGTAATGCTCAAAACGCCCGGCCACGCTGGCATCCCACTTGTCGGTCAGGCTCTGGCTGAAGTCGACGTAGCCTGCGGTGTTGGTGCGCGAATAGTTATGCGCATCCGCCGGGGTAAAGCCGGTCAGGCCCGGTGCACCGGGGTTGGGGCGCTGGCCTGCCAACGGGCTGCCGACCGGGAACACGTAGCCACCGTCGCCATAAGAAGCCAGTTCGCCGGACTGGATCTCGAAGCCTTCGCGACGGAACTCAAGGCCGGTCGAGACGTTCAACGGTTTCTCGAACAGACCGGTGTCAAAGGCGCGGGTCAGGTCGAGGTTGTTAGTCCACTGGTTGGCAATCAGGTTGCCGCCGTCCATGTTGCGCGGGCTGTCGGGCCCGAAAGACGGGTTGATCGACTTCTCATTGCGGATGTTGGCGTTGTCCTGGCCGAAGCTGGTGCTCAGATCCCACTTCCAGCCGAACAGGTTGTCGTTGCGCAGGCCCACCACGGTCTGGAAGTCATCCTCTTCGACCACAAAGCGCGGCGAGAAACCGTCCGGGTACACCGAGACGATATTTTGCGGTGAGCTGGCGGTGCGGTAGGTGCCCCAGCTCTCTGAGTTGCGATGGCTGGCGGTGGAGAACGAGTACAACGTGTAGTCCGCGTTAAGCGGCAACTCCATGTTGTAGGCCAGGTTATAGGTTTGCGAGCGCGGCTGGCCCATGATCTGGCGGTAGCGACTCTCGCCGTTTTCCCGTGGGTCAGGCTGGCCGTTGACCGGGAAATAGATGCGGGTGCGCGCCGGTACGGCACCGGCCACGTTGGAGTTGTCTTGAATGCCGAGGTCGGCACTCAGGCTGAAAAAGCCATCGTTGGGCAGTTCAAAGCCCTGGTTCACCGACGCCTGACCGCGTGCGCCGAAGTTGCCTTTGCCGCCCACGCGGTCTTTGAACTGGCCGTACAGGGCGCTGCCGCTGCCGCCCGAGCTGTTGCTTTTGAGGATGATGTTGATCACCCCGGCAATCGCATCCGAGCCGTATTGCGCTGCCGCGCCGTCACGCAGCACTTCGATGTGATCGACCGCCGAAATCGGGATCAGGTCCAGGTCGGTGGGCGACTGGCCGCTGGCCGTGGCCGCTGTCTGGACGAAGATCAGCGAGGTGGTATGGCGGCGTTTGCCGTTCACTAGCACCAACACATGGTTGCCGCCCAGTCCGCGCAACGTGGCGGACTTCACTGACAAGCCGGTGCCACCGGTAAACCCGGCGGCATTGGTGTACGACGGCACCGCGGCAGCCAATGCATCACGCAGGTTTTGTTTGCCCGAACGCATCAAATCGTCGGCGCTGATCACGTCAATCGGCGCAAGGCTCTTGGCCACGGTGCGGCCGCCGTCACGGGCGCCGGTCACCACCACGGTTTGCAGTGAAGGCATGCTCGACTCTTCGGCGAGCGCAGGCTGGCTGGCATACAGACCGAGAATCCCGACGGTCAGCAGGCTCAGCTTGGGGCGGAAATTTTTACGTGGGCGAAACATGGTGAGGCTCCAAAAATGATTGGCGCCCGCTTTCCATTCCTGGTGGTGGGTGTTCCTGACAGGTCGTGGTGGCGAGTAAGTGTTAGGGGCTGTCAGTGAGGTTGCATTACGTCGGTTCGGGCCTCGTCGATCAAAGCCAGATGCTGTTGCAGGCGGTTGTTGCGATCGGCCAGCAGCAAGCGTTTGGTCCATTGCATGGCGCGTGAGTCATGGGCTGCCAGACGCCGGGCGAGGTCCAGCGCGGCGGCGATGGAATCGTCGACCACAGCATTGACCAGCCCCAGTTCCAGTGCCTGCGCGGCATCGAACGGGCGTGCGCTGAGCATGATATCCAGCGCCGCCGCTTCGCCGATCAGGCTGGGCAGGGTGATGGTGCTGAAACCAGAGAGCATGCCATGACCGACTTCGGGAAAGCTGAAGCGGGTGTCGTGCCGGGCAATACGGAAATCGCAATGAATCGCCAGGCTGATGCCCAGGCCCAGGGTATGGCCCTGCAACGCGGCGATCACTGGCTTGGTCAACGGGGTGCCCACGCCGGGCAGCGAATTGGCCAGTACCTGTGTGCTGACAGTCTCACCTGTGGCGGCAATTTCCTTGAGATCAGAACCGGCGCAAAAGGCCCGCTCACCGGCACCGCGCAGCACGATGGCGCGCACTGCGCAGTCGTCTTGCGCACGCTGCCAGACCTGCGCGAGGGCCAATTTGGCAGCACCGTTCAAGGCATTCAAGCGCTCCGGACGATTGAGCGTGACCAGTAAAACGCCGTCTTCAACTATTTCGTACTCGACAGTCATGGCTTCGATTCAGTGTCGTTTTAAGGAAAACGCATTGCCACTTGAGCTCTGCGTCAAAGTGAGCAAAACTTAAATCATGTGCACAATACAAACAATGTGTTTGTTATATGAACATATTCTTATGTACTTCCATATGGTTATAAAAGATGAAAGCAATCGTTCTAAAAGATTTCGGTGGCCCCGAGCAGTTGCAGCTTGAGACGGTGCCGACGCCACAGCCAGACACCCATGAAGTGCTGGTGCGCATCGAAGCCGCTGGTGTGTGTCATCACGATTTGATGCACCGCGCCGGCAAGTTGCCGGGGGCGCATACCGGTGTGGTGCTCGGTCATGAAGTGTCGGGCGAGGTGGTTGAAGTAGGTGCCCAAGTGCATCACTTGAAAGTCGGCAGCCGCGTGGTGGTGTACCAGCGACGTTTTTGCGGGCAGTGCCGTGACTGCTTGCGTGGACGCCAGGATTTGTGCCGCGCTTTAGGCTTGCCCTCTGTCGACACCGAAGGCGCGTATGCCGAATACCTGCGCGTACCTGCGGCTTCAGCAGTGCAATTGCCGGACAGTATTGGCTATACCGATGCCGCCCTGGCGTGTTGCCCGATCGCCACCAGCGTGCGTGCGCTGGTGTCGCAAGCACAGCTCAAACCGGGTGAAACCGTATTGATCAACGGCGCCAGCGGCGGGTTGGGTGCGCATCAATTACAACTGGCGCGCTCGCTGGGCGCGCGGGTGATTGCAGTGACTGGCAGCGCTGACAAAGTGGACTTTTTGCGTACCTTAGGCGCCCATGACGTGGTGGTGGCGGGCAGCGAAGGCTACAGCGCCGCCGTCTGGCAACTGACCGGGCGCCAGGGTGTCGACGTGGCCATGGAGAACGTCGGCCACACCTTGCACGACACCTTGCGCAGCATGGCGATGGGCGGGCGCGTGGTGGTGCTGGGCAATGTGCAGCCGGGCACAGTGCCGGTGTCGCCGGGGCTGTTGATAGGCCGACGCCTGAGCCTGCTTGGCTCCGGCAGCGCCACGCTGGAGGATTTGCGCACGGCGTTGGCAATGATCGAGGCCGGTCAGGTCCGGCCTTTGATCGACCGGGTGCTGCCGTTTACCGAAGTGGCTCAGGCCCACGCCTTGCTCGAAAAACGGCAGGTCAATGGCCGCATCGTCCTCAGTGGGTGGTGAGCATGGACATCAGCACACTGTTTACCCAGGCTGCCCGCAAATGGCCGCAGGCGCTGGCGATCAAAGACCTGCGCAGCGCCCGTGAACTGACCTTTGCCGAGCTCGATCAGGCCCTTGATGACTTTGCGGCCGGGCTGGTTGAGTTGGGCGTCGGTACGGGCGAGCGGGTTGCCCTGTTGGCTGATACCAGCCTGAACTATCTGCTGGCCGATTACGGCTGCATGGCCCACGGCCGGGTCCGCGTGCCGCTGGACCCGTCGCTGGCACCGGGCGAATTGCTGGCGCAGATCAAGGATGCCGGCGCGCGTTTGCTGCTGTTCGGCAAAGGCCATGCTCACGTGGCGGCTGCACTGGTGGAGCAGGGCGTGGTCTGCCTGCCGCTGGACGCGGTGAGTGTTCCTGGCATGGCCGCCGCTGCACCGCTGCGGGTTGCCCGGGCGCGCACGGAGCTGGCGTCGTTGAACTACACCGGCGGCACCACCGGCGCGCCGAAGGCGGTGATGCACACCCACGCCAGCCTGTGTGCGGTGTTGCAGAACATCGTCATGGCCCGCGCGGCGTTGCCCGGTGATGTGCTGCTGAACGTGCGGCCGCTGTGGCCGATTGCGGCGGTGGCATTGCTGGCCCATGTACTCAGTGGTGGGCAGTTGGTGCTGGCTGAGCGATTTGATGCTTCTACCTTTGTTGGCCAGTTGCAGCAGCACCGTGCGGCCTTCAGTTCGCTGGTGCCGACCCAGTTGTTGCGGGTTCTGCGTGAGCCTCGTTTGGCTTATCCGGACCTGAGCGTGTTGAAGAGCATCGACATCGGCGCAGCCGCCATCGCGCCTTCGGTTCTGGACGATGCCTGTGAGTTGTTCGGGCCGCGCTTGAGTGTGTTGTACGGCATGACCGAAGCCCCCTGGACCTGCTATTTGTCGGCCGCACAAATGGGTCAGTTGCGCCGCGACGGTGAGAGCGCCGAAGGGCTGGTCGGGCGCCCGGTGTTTGCTGCGGGGTTACGAATCGACCGGCCCGATGACCAGGGCATGGGTGAAATCATGCTGGCGGGTCCGCAGTTAATGGCGGGTTACTGGCAGCAGCCCGAATTGACTGCGCAGGTGCTGGAAGAGGGCTGGCTGCGCAGCGGCGACCTGGGCCGGATCCGCGCTGATGGTTATTTGCAGGTCATGGGCCGAAGCAAGGAAATCATCCGCAGTGGCGGTAAAAGCATCCAGCCGGGTGAAGTCATCGAGTGCCTGCTGAACCATCCGCAGGTGGCGGATGCCCATGTGTTTGGCCAAGCTGATCTGGAGTGGGGCGAGCGGGTATGCGCGGCAGTCGTGCTTAAACCCGGTGCTGCGCCTTCCAGTGAGCAACTGCAAAGCCATTGCCAGCAGGTGCTGTCGCGTTTCAAAGTGCCGCGCCACGTGTACTTCGTGGAGACCTTGCCGCGTTCGCACTACGGCAAGATCCAGCTCAACCGGTTGCTTGAGCAGCTTGGCTGAGCGCGCGTAGTGTTAGTTGGGCGCCATTTGCGCAGCAATGCCCTGACAGGTACGGCGCAAATGGCTGGCCAGCTCAGAGCCGGGGTGGGTTTGTTCTTCCATGGCCAGCCCGGCGATGACCAGCGCCCCGACGGCATGGCCGTTGGCGGGGCGAATCGGGTAGGCAATCGAGTGCAAGCCCGGTTTGAACTCTTCGTGGCCGAAGGCAAAGTCCTGCTCGCTGCGGATCTTTTGCAAGGCTGGATCAATCCGTTGCCAACGCTCTTCACCGAGCAAACCGTGGGCCTGATCGGCGCTGTAAGTGGCCAGAATCGCCCGTCCGCTGGGGCTGCCGTCGATAGGGAATTGATCCGCCAGATCGACAATCACGTTCAGCGGCGTCGACGGCGTCCACATCCGCTCAATCAACACCACCTCATCACCCACCGGAATCGACAGCGAGACAATGGCCTGCAAGTCACCGATCACACGCTGCAGCTCAATGGTGAACGGCAGGGCGATCTTGCGCAGGTTCAGGCGATTGAGATAAGCCGACGAATAAATTAATGACTCGGCGCCGATCCGGTACGTACCGGCGTGCGACTCGATCAGATTCCAGTGATTGAGCGTCTTGAGCAGACGATGGATCGTGGTGCGATCAATCCCCGTCAGCTTGGCCAACTCCAGCGCCGACGCGCCTTGCTTGAGCCGGGCCAGCGTCCTGAGCAAGACAATCGAACGGTCAATCACCTGAACGCGTCCGCAGTTGCCGGCTTTATCCTGGCTGGCCTGTGCTGCGAGTGGGAGTGAAGAAGTGTCCATTAAAATCCTGTGCGTGTTCGAGCCATTGCGAGCGGGTAAGGGTAGCGGTGAACGCGGTGGGAGAGAAAGGGGGGAATGCGTGGGGGATGAAAAATAGAGGGTACGGACCAACAGGTAATCCGTAGGAGCCGCCGAAGGCTGCGAACTTTTGATCTTGGCATTTGAAATATCCCGATACTGACCTGTGTGGCTAAGCAACGAAGAACGGTGATTACCCTTTGCGGGGTGCCATGTGGATTTGACGCCACTTCAAAAGATCGCAGCCTTCGTCAGCTCAAGGCCAAGATACTTCCCTATACCCTAAATAACCTGTCGAAACGTGTAGTTATTCTTTTCAGGAATAAATCACGTTTTTTTGTTCTTTTGGGTTTTTATCCGCTCGGAGCATAGTGGCCCCCTTTTTCGGGCAGCTGACCTTGCTTCGTTTGGAGTCATCCATGGATGTCGATCATAAATCCCGCAGTCTGCTGATCGGCCAATGGTTTAGAAGCGAATACCGTTGGTTACGTGCCAGGGTAGGCAAGGATTTGGGGTGCCCGCATGGCGCCGAGGACATTGCATCGGAGACGTTTGTGCAGGTGCTGGGCCTGCGTGATGTGTTTACCGTGCGCGAACCTCGCGCGCTGTTGACGACGATCGCACGGCGCCTGATGTACGAAGGCTGGCGTCGGCGCGATCTGGAGCAGGCTTATCGCGAAAGCATGGCCGCCCAAGTCGGCAATGTTCACCCGTCACCTGAAGAGCAAGCGCTGATTATCGAGACGCTGCTGACCGTCGACCGCTTGCTCAATGGGTTGTCGGCAAACGCCAAGGCTGCGTTTCTCTATCACCAGCTCGACGGCATGACGTACACCGAGATCAGCCAGCAGTTGGGTGTGTCGGTCAGCCGCGTGCAGCAGTACATGGTGCAAGCGTTCAAAAGGATCTACACCGTAATGGATGAAGCATGAGTGCGATCGACAGCCGTGTGATCAACGAAGCCGCGCAATGGATGGCGCTGGTGCAGTCCGGGCATGCCAGCCCTGAGGAGTTTCAAGCGTTTGCGGCCTGGCGAGAGAGTGACCCGCGACACGCCGAGGTGTGTGCTCGTATGGGTGGCGGTCTGGGCCGTTTGCCGGTGGATGCGCTGCGGGCGATTCCGCGTCAGAGCCTGATGAGCAGTCTCAACAGCCCTTCGAGTCGCCGGCGCTTTTTGGGCAAAACCTTGTCCGTGGTCGGGGTGGGCGCGTTGAGCCTGGGGCTTGGCCGGTTTTACGGGCTGGTGGCATTGCCCGGAGAGTTGCTGACCGGCACCGCAGAGCGCCGTTCGTTGACCTTGGACGATGGCAGCGCCTTGACCCTCAATGCGCGCAGCCTGGTGCAGGTGCACTTTGATGCGCTGGAGCGTTTGTTGCTGTTACGCAGCGGTGAGCTGTTGGTGGATGTGGCCCGGGATGCCGGCAGGCCGTTTGTGGTGCAAACCGAGCATGGCCGGATGCGGGCCCTGGGCACCCGGTTTGTGGTGCAGCGCCGCGACGATTCAACCCGCATCGTCATGCTGCACTCGCAGGTTGAAATCACCACGCGCTCAGGGCTTCTACAGATAGTAAAAGCCGGTGAAAGTGCCACGTTTGATGGCAAAAACAGCCTGAGTGTCGCCCCTGCAACCGGCTACGAAAACGCCTGGGTCGATGGCCAACTGGAGGTGCGTGACAATTCGCTCGCCGATGTGGTCGAGCGTCTGCGCAGTTATCGCCGCGGGATCATCGTGCTTAGCCCGCAGATAGCCAGCTTGCGCATCAGCGGCCTGTATTTTCTCGATGACAGTGACCGCACCTTGCAACTGCTGGAGCATTCCTTGCCCGTGACAGTGCGCTATCACACCCCGTTTTGGGTCAGCATCGAGCCACGGGTTTAAATTCTTTTAAAAATTTTTGCTGCCCCCCCTATAAATTTCCCCGCGCTGTTTCACATACCTGCATCAGACAATAAATGAGGTGCAGGGTATGGGCTACGTAAGGGCTTCGCGGTTGGCGTTGGGTGTGGCATTGAGCATTGTCGGCAGCGCCGGTTTGAGCACGGCATGGGCCGATGGCCAGGCGCTAGGCAAGGTTGCGCATTTCGAGTTGCCAACCGGGCCGCTGGATCAAGTATTGCTGACCATCTCGCGTCAGGGCGCGGTGCCTATTTCTTTCGAGCAGCGTTTGCTGCACGGTTTGAAAAGCGCGCCGGTCAGCGGTGATCTGACTGCCAGCGAAGCCATCGACCAGGCCCTGCGCGGCACCGGACTGCACCGGGTACAGAGCGATATTGGCTTGAGCGTGCAAGCCGATGCCCCAACCGACTCAACCACTCCACAACTGAAAACCGTGACCGTCACCGGGCAGAAGGTTGAGCAGCCAAAGATCATTGCCGGGGCGCTGGGCAGTGCCAGTGAGCTGGATACGCCATTTTCGACGCGCCAGGTCAGCAGTGCCGAGATTGAAGAGCGTCAGATCAAGGCGCTGGGCAAGGTGTTTTCCGAAGACACCTCGGTGGTGTCCAACGGCGATACCTTTTCGCTGAACGCTTACTCCATCAGCGTGCGCGGTTTGCCGCTGGATGACGGCGGCAGCTACAAGATCAACGGCCTGCCGATTTACATGACCACCGTCGAACTGCCGCTGGAGGCCTTTGATTCCGTGCAGTTGCTCAAGGGCGCTTCGGGCTTTATGTACGGGTTTGGTGCGCCGGGCGGGGTGATCAACTTTGTCACCAAAAAGCCGACTGACGAGACCACGCTGAGTGTCGACGCGGGCATGCGCTCCAATGGCGTGTACAGCGAGCATGTGGACACGGGCGGCCGGGTCGGGGCGGACGACACGTTTGGCTATCGCTTGAACGCCGTGCACGAAGAAGGTGAAACCTACAGCCATTCCAACGTGCACCGCGACTCGGCGTCGTTGTCGCTCGATGCGCGCATTACCCCCGACCTGACCTGGACCGCCGACACGCTGTACCAGGAACGCCGCATCAATGGCGGCATTCAAGACTTCGACCTCAGTAGCTATGCCGGCGATAAACTGCCCAAGCCCATCAGTGGCCGCACCGATCTGTCTGCCTTTGACGACACCTTCTTCCAGTCGCGCATTTGGCTGGCCGCTACCGGCTTGCACTGGAACGTGACCCCGGACTGGTCCGCCAGCGTGGATTACAGCCATTTCAGCGACAAGCGCGTGTACGCCGCTGAATGGATGTCGCTGCTGGACAAGGCCGGTAATTTTCGGGACAACCTGAACGTCGGCCACAGTATCGCGATTTATGACCAGGTGCAGGCGATGGCCCAAGGCAGCTTCAGCACCGGACCGATTGACCACAAAGCTGTGTTTGGCGTGTCATGGCAAGGCCTGACCCGACGTTCTAGCCTCAATTACCTGAGTGCCGATATCGGTGGCAACAACCTTTACGACACCCCGGACCGTCTGACCTATGACGGCAGCTTCGATTACTCCACTTACCGCACGGCCTACATCGATCAGCGCGCCGTGTTTGCCAGCGACACCCTGGACCTGACCCACGGCTGGTCGCTGCTGGCCGGCCTGCGCCTCACCGATTACACCCAGGACACCTACGGTAAAAGCGGCAGCCGTACCTCGACTTACCACGAAACGCCGCTGACGCCGACGGTTGCGCTGATGTACAAGCCGCGCCCGGACACCACGTTCTATGCCAGTTATGTCGAGGCCCTTGAGTCGGGCGGCACGGCGGGCATCACTTACAAAAATGCCAACGAAGTGCTCGACCCGATCAAGAGCAAGCAATACGAAGTCGGGGTGAAAACCGATCGTAAAAACTGGGGCGGCTCGGCGGCGATTTTCCGTATTGAACGCGGCGCGGAATACGGCAATAGCCAGAACTATTACGTGCAGGACGGCGAGCAGCGCTACCAAGGGGTGGAACTCAACGGGCACCTCGACGTGACCGATAACACCACCCTCAGCAGCAGTTCAACCTGGCTGGACGCTACCTTTACCAAAAACGAAGACGACCTGGTGGGCAATCGGGTGTCCGGTGTGCCGCGCTTCCAGCAAGTGCTGCAAGTCAGCCATAAGGTGGCCGGGATCGAAGGCCTGAAAGTCTATGCCGACGCCCATTACACCGGCTCTTCCGAAGCCGATGACAACAACACCTGGAAGTTGCCGGAATACACCTTGTACGGGGTTGGTGCGAGCTATCGCCTGAAGGTCGACAACCACAACGTGACCTTGCGCGGCGCGGTCGACAACCTGACCGACCACAAGTACTGGGGCATCCTGTCTTCGGATTACATCTTCGTCGGTGCCCCGCGCACGCTGTCGCTTAACGTCAGTTTCGACCTTTAACGCAGCGGACGCCGACCATGTTTGAACGACTCGCATACTGTGCAGGGCTGCTGTTGCTGTGCGCGCCGCTGGCGCATGCCCAGCCACAACAGGCGCTGACGGTTTACGGCGAAGCGCCGAAATACCCGCCCGATTTTCAGCACTTTGACTATGTGCAGGCCGATGCCCCCAAAGGCGGGAGCTTCAGCCTGTCCGGGCAGACATCGCCCTTTGATCATTTGCTGCCGTATGTGGACAAGGGGCAGGGCGTGGACAAACTCGATGGCTGGCTTTATGCGCCGTTGGCCCAGCGCTCGAAAGATGAACCCTACACGGTGTATGCCGATGTCGCGCAGAGCATGGAGTTGGCGCCGGACCACAGCTGGATCCGCTTCACCCTCAACCCGCAGGCCCGGTTTGACGACGGCGCGCCCATCACCGCCGACGATGTGCGCTACACCTTCGAGCAACTGACCACCCACGGCAAACTGAAGTACCGCATTCAGTTTGCCGACGTCGCCAAGGTGGTGGTCGAGTCGCCATTGCAGGTGCGCTTTGACTTCGTCGGCAGCGATAACCGCACTCTGGCGCTGGACATCGCGACTTTGCCGGTCCTGCCTGCGCACTGGTGGCGTGAGCACGACTTTGCCAATGGCGCCGGTTTTGATATCCCGCCCGGCAGTGGGCCGTATCGCGTGGTCAAGGTTGACCCTGGGCGCAGTGTGCATTTGCAGCGGGTGCCGGACTGGTGGGGCGCCGACCTGCCGGTCAACCGTGGCCAGTACAACTTTGATCAGGTGCGCATCGAATACTTTGCCGATAACGGCAGCGTCGATGTCGAGGCCTTGCGCGCCGGGGTGTTCGACTTCAATACGGTCGGTTCTTCGGCGCAATTTGCCACCGCCTATAACGGCGCAGCACTGAATGACGGGCGCTTGCAAAAAAAACGTCTGGCGCCCCTGGCCATTCAAGGTACTCAGGGGTTTGTGTTCAACCTCGACAACCCGATCTTGGCCGACCGCCGCGTGCGTCAGGCCCTGGCCTTGTTGTGGGACTTTGAATGGACCAATCGCAGCCTGATGTATGACGCCTATCACCGTCAGCGCAGCTTCTTTTCCAACAGCGAACTGGCAGCCAAAACCCTGCCTGACGCCGACGAACTCAAGGTGCTGGAGCCGCTGCGCAGTCAACTGCCGCCAGAGGTCTTCACCCAGGTCTTTAACCCGCCTGCCACCGATGGCAGCGGAATCATCCGCGACCAGCAATTACAGGCGCTGGCCCTGCTGCAAGCCGCCGGCTGGCGCCCTCAGGGCGATCAGTTGGTGAATGCGGCGGGCAAACCCCTGCGCCTGACGTTTCTCAACAGCGGCAGCGGTTACGAACGGCTGGTCTTGCCTTATATCCGTAATCTCAAACAGATCGGCGTGACCCTGGATTTCCGCACGGTCGACGCTGCGCAATACATTAACCGGCTGCGCAGCCGGGACTACGACATGATTGTGGCGAACTACCCGGTGTCCGCGTCCCCCGGGCGTGAGCTGTTCAATTACTTTGGCTCGGCAGCGGCGAAAAATCCCGGCTCCAACAACTACATGGGCCTGCAAGACCCGGTGGTGGATCAACTGATTGGTGGCCTGACCAAGGCCAATGACCGCAACACCATGATCACCTACGCCCGGGCGCTGGATAGGGTGTTGCAGTGGGGTTATTACTGGGTGCCGAATTTCTACAGTGGCGGCACCGGCTCGGTGTGGTGGAACCGCTTTGCCCAACCTGCCACTGCGCCGATTTACGACGCCGGCCTGGACACCTGGTGGCAAGTCAGCGCGCAGCCATTGATCAACGTGCAGATGCAAAGCCAGCAGGAGCAAAACCATGCTGGTTTATAGCCTGAGACGTTTGTTGCTGATTATCCCGACCTTGCTGTGCATCCTGTTGGTTAACTTTGCCATTGTGCAGGCCGCCCCCGGTGGCCCGGTGGAGCAGGCCATTGCCCGCTTGCAGGGGCTGGGCAGTGGTTCCGCGGTAGGCGGCGGGCACGTTGAAACCATGGACGTTACCTCCGGCTCAGCGACCAGCCATGGGCTTGATCCGCGTCTGGTCGCGGACATCGAGCGCCAATACGGCTTCGATAAACCGCCCTTGCAGCGACTGTGGCTGATGGTCACTCAATACGCCCATCTGGACTTCGGCAGCAGTTTTTTCCGGGGGGCAACAGTCACTGATTTGATTGCGGAAAAACTCCCGGTCACGTTCTCGCTCGGCCTCTGGGCCTTGCTGATTACCTATGGCGTGTCGATCCCCTTGGGTATCCGCAAGGCCGTCGCCCATGGCAGCGCCTTCGATGTGTGGACCAGCGCGGCGATCATCATCGGTTACGCCTTACCGGCCTTTTTGTTCGCCTTGGTGCTGATCCTGTTGTTCGCCGGTAGCAGTGGCCTGAACTGGTTTCCGCTGCGCGGACTGGTGTCCGAAAACTTCGCCTCGCTATCCGCCGCCGGCAAGGTGCTGGACTACCTCAAACACCTGGTCTTGCCGGTCACAGCGCTGGTGGTGGGCGGTTTTGCGACGTTGACCATGCTCACCAAAAACAGCTTTCTCGATGAAATGTCGCGCCAGTACGTCATCACCGCCAGGGCCAAAGGCGCCGGGGAGCGGCAGGTGCTGTACGGCCACGTGTTGCGCAACGCGATGCTGATGGTGGTCGCCGGATTGCCGCAAGCCATGGTCAGCGTGTTTTTTGGGGGTTCATTGCTGATTGAAGTGGTGTTCAGCCTCGATGGCCTGGGCCGCATGAGCTATGACGCGGCGGTCTCGCGCGATTACCCGGTGGTGTTTGGCTCGCTGTTCATTTTTACCCTGTTCGGTTTGCTGATCAAACTGCTGGGTGATCTCTGTTATCGGTTGATTGATCCGCGAATCGACTTCTCGACGAGGCGCTATTGATGTTGAGTCTGTCTCCTGTGAACCAGCGCCGCTGGCAGCGTTTCAAGGCCAATCGCCGAGGCTATTGGTCGTTGTGGATTTTTTTGGCGGTGTTTGCCGCCAGTTTGGGCGGCGAGTTGCTGGCCAATGACAAACCGCTGCTGGTGGTCAGCCAGGGGCATTGGTATTTCCCGGCGGTGTCGCGTTACACCGAACAGGAGTTTGGTGGCCAACTACCGTTTCAGCCGGACTACCGCAGCGCTTATTTTCGCCAGATGATCAAGCAGCAGGGCGGCTGGATGCTGTTCCCGCCGATTGAGTTCAGTGCCGACACGGTCAACTACGACCTGCGCACGGCCGCCCCCAGCCCGCCGGGTGGGGAAAACTGGCTGGGCACAGACGATCAGGCGCGGGATGTGATGGCCAGGGTGATTTTCGGTGTGCGCCTGTCGCTGCTGTTTGCCCTGGCGCTGACCCTGATCAGCAGCTTTATCGGCATCTGCGCCGGTGCGTTGCAGGGCTATTACGGCGGCTGGGTCGACTTGTTGGGTCAGCGTCTGCTGGAAATCTGGTCCGGATTGCCGGTGCTGTACCTGCTAATCATCCTCTCCGGGTTTGTCGAGCCGGGTTTCTGGTGGTTGCTGGGCATCATGGCACTGTTTTCCTGGCTGACCCTGGTTGACGTGGTGCGGGCCGAGGTGCTGCGCGGGCGTAATCTGGAATACGTGAAAGCGGCGCGCGCCCTGGGCCTGAGTAACCTTGAAGTGATGCTGCGCCATGTGCTGCCCAATGCCTTGACCTCAACCCTGACCTATTTGCCGTTCATCCTCACCGGCGCGATCGGCACCTTGTCGGCCCTGGATTTTCTGGGCTTTGGCATGCCGGTGGGCAGCGCGTCGCTGGGCGAGTTGATCAGTCAGGGCAAAAACAATTTGCAGGCGCCCTGGCTGGGGTTGACTGCGTTCTTTACCCTCGCGTTGTTGCTGAGTTTGCTGGTGTTTATCGGCGAAGCCAGTCGTGATGCGTTTGATCCGAGAGCTGCCAATGTCTGAGCAATTGATCGAAATTCGTAACTTGCGCGTCAGTTTTGCCGGGCAGCCGGTGGTCCGTGGCATTGACCTGGACATACGGCGCGGCGAATGCCTGGCGCTGGTGGGTGAGTCCGGCTCCGGCAAGTCAGTGACCGCGCATTCGATCCTGCAATTGTTACCGGCCAGCAGCCAAACCGAAGGCAGCATCCGGCTGTGCGGTGAGGAGTTGCTGGGGGTGGATGCGGCCCGATTGGGAAAACTGCGCGGTAATCAGGTGGCGATGATTTTTCAGGAGCCCATGAGTTCGCTCAATCCGCTGCACACCATCGAGCGTCAGCTCAGCGAAACCCTGCGGCTGCACACTGCACTGGATGGGCACGCTATTGGGCGGCGCATTCTCGAGCTGCTCGACAGGGTGGGTATTCAACACCCGGCGCAACGGCTAAAGGCCTACCCGCATCAATTGTCCGGCGGCCAGCGGCAGCGGGTGATGATCGCCATGGCATTGGCCTGCGAGCCGCAATTGCTGATTGCTGACGAGCCCACCACAGCGCTGGATGTAACTGTACAGCGCAAGATTTTGCTGCTGCTGCGTGATCTCCAGCAGCAAATGGGCATGGCGATGCTGTTTATCAGCCATGACCTCAACTTGGTGCGGCAGATCGCCCAGCGGGTGGCGGTGATGCGCGGCGGCGAGGTGGTCGAACAGGCCCGCTGCGACGACCTGTTTACGCATCCGCAGCACCCCTACACGCGGCAGTTGCTGGATGCCGAACCCGGCAGAGATCCGCTGCCGGTAGCGTCTTCAGCGAACCTCTTGCAGGTGCACAAACTGGCTGTGCGCTTTGCGCTGGGCGGGCCGTTCTGGCGTCGAACTTACTTGCAGGCGTTGCAAGGCATCGACTTGAACGTGCGTCAGGGCACCACCCTGGGGATTGTCGGTGAGTCCGGTTCCGGCAAGTCGACCTTGGGGCAAGCGATCTTCAAATTGATCGAGGCCCAGGGCTCGATCCAGTTTGACAGCACAGCGTTGGAGAACCTCGATACCCGGCAAATGCGCCCGTGGCGCAAACGTATGCAAGTGGTCTTTCAGGATCCTTATGGCAGCTTGAGCCCGCGCCTCAGCGTGCTGCAAATCATCGCCGAAGGCTTGCGCGTACACACCGACCTCACGGCAGAGGAGCGTGAGACTGCGGTAATCAGCGTGCTGGAAGAAGTCGGGCTGGATCCGGCGGTGCGCCACCGCTATCCCCATGAATTCTCGGGTGGCCAGCGACAACGCATCGCCATTGCCCGTGCATTGGTGCTCAAGCCGGACTTGATGCTGCTCGACGAACCGACCTCGGCGCTGGACCGAACCGTGCAAAAGCAAATCATCGAGTTACTGCGCCGTTTGCAACGGGAACACGGGCTGACGTATCTGTTTATCAGCCATGACCTGGCGGTGGTCCGCGCCCTGGCCCACGACATCATGGTCATCAAGGACGGGCAAGTGCTGGAGCGGGGCGCGACACAGACCATCTTTGACGCGCCGCAGCATCCCTACACCCAGCAGTTACTGGCGGCGGCGTTTACCGGGGCTGCTTGAGCAACTCAGCGAGGTGCGCGGCGCTTACCGGGCCAAAATAGTCGAACGGTCAATCACCTGAACGCGTCAGCCGTTGCCGGCTTTATCCTGGCTGGCCTGTGCTGCGAGTGGGAGTGAAGAAGCGTCCATTAAATCCTGTGCGTGTTCGAGCCATTACGTGCGGGCAAGGGTAGCGGTGAACGCGGTGGGGGAGTAAGGGGGGAATACGTAGGGCATGAAAATAGAGGGTGGGAGATGTTGAAGTTTGGCGTAGG